>CAYPEF010000027.1:0-19396 GCA_964409675.1 uncultured Rickettsiales bacterium
GAACTCACCGCTCAGGTAAGAAATGCAGTGCCTGATGCATTACGCAATGCTTCAAAGCCCATTGATGTCCCGGCAGGTGAGGCACCGCCAGCTCAGCCGGCAATGGCGTTAAATATGGAGAACCGCATCGCCCAAGGCCGTGCCACCACGGGCGGAGTCAGTTAGATATATGGCAAAAGACACATCTTCCAGCACCACTCCGACAGATCCAAAACCGGCGATGTCGCCTCCGGCGGCAGGCGCTGAAAGCAGCTATGATCGCACGCTTGCGTGGGCGCAAACAAATGCTACAGCCGCATATGATTTGCTTAAAAACGCGCCTGAGCAGGCCAGGAATTTTCTAAAAAATAATGTAGTGACATTCGACAAGGATGGAAAACCGGACTTGGCTCCTATGTGGGCGAATCTGACCACGGCATCTCAGGATACACAAAAGTTTTTTGAAGAATTGAAGGTAAGTCTCGACCCTGATGGGTCGAAAATGGAAGTTGTCAACGACTCAGCCACCCGCGCTACCAACTTCACCGGCAGAAACAGCGGCATGATCGGCGCCATCATGGGCGGCGTGCTTGGGATTATGCTGGGCGGCGGCGGTGTGGAAGGGCTGCTGATCGGCGCGGTTCTGGCAATGGTATTTGCGATGTTCGCCGGGCCCGTCATGGAAACCATCGCACCCGGAAGCACGGCTACGCTGCAGGCGAAGCAGGAGGATGAAAAGGGGCGGGGGCATGTACGTGAGCTTTTACAGGCTGCCGGGAAAGACCCGGAAAAAGAACTTTCTTCTGATAAAGTTGCAATGACGGCGCAAGTCACACGCAAAGGCAATCAGACAGGCCATGTGCACATTATCGGCACTCAGGTGGATGATAACCACGTAAAAGTGGAGAAGATGATTAATGACAATGTCAGGGGAGAAGACCCGCTGGTTGTGGAGTTATCTGGCAATAATACATTCGAAATCAAAAAACGCTCAGGCCTCGGAGCCAGCGATGCAGTCATTTTCAAAGATGAAGCGCGCCTTACCACGGCACTGGACATTGCAATATCCAGGCATGAATTGGCAAAAGATGCACTTTTAACAGATGGTCACAAGGATAAGCTGGCGCCTGCTAAAAGGGCATCAATAAATCATGCCAATAATAAAAAAGAAGAGCAAATTAAATTATCGGTAGCGCACTTGCCTGTGAAACTGCAACCGAATGGTTCTTTAACAGCTGCTAAGGGTGGTGCTTTTCAGGTAGATGCGTCTGCGGAAAACCCTTCTCTCACCAATGCAGCTTTAAGGCAAATGCTGAAGGGTGAGCATGGTAATGAAGCACAGAAAATATTAAAGGATGCGATTAATAATAACGATAAATCAGGTAATACACTGCCTGATAATGCAAGCATTGAAGCGATTGCAGATCGCGCCGATCAATTTATTAAGGCCCTCCCTGCGAAGAACCAGCAGCAAATTGCCAGGGTAGCTAAGGATGGATACGATCCGACATCAGAGCGAGCACTATTAACTAGTGCTCTTATTCCTGCTCCCACTCCGCTTGCACTCAAAAATGCATCGGACCAACGGGTGCCCTAGTACTCATTATCGCGCATACTGCTCCGCTCTTCGCTTAAAATTTCCTCCTCCTCCTGCGCCTCCACCGGCACGGCGTAACTGCCGCTGAACCAGCGATGCAAGTCAACATCCGCGCAGCGTTTGGAGCAGAAGGGTTTGTAGTTCTCCTGCGTGGGTTTGTGGCAGGTGGGGCAGGGCATGCGGTTAGCCGCGCAAGGCGGCGATGTGGCGGCGGTAATGCTCGGGGCCGTCCTTGAACACGGCGTTGCCGGCCACCAGCACGTCCGCGCCGGCATGGATGACCTGCTTTGCCGTTTGCTCGTTGATGCCGCCGTCCACTTCCAGTTCGATAATCCGGCCCGAGGCTTCAATCATGCGGCGCAGCGCGGTGATCTTGCGCAGCTGCGAGGGAATGAATGCCTGCCCGCCGAAGCCGGGATTGACCGTCATCACCAGGATTAAATCAAGATCGTCCATCGCATAGTCCAGCGCCTGTTCGGGCGTGGTGGGCACCAATGACACACCGGCTTTCACGCCGAAGGATTTGATCAGCTGGAGGGTGCGGTTGAGATGGGTGGTGGCTTCGGCATGCACGGTAATGATATCAGCGCCCGCTTTGGCATAAGCTTCGATATAGGGGTCCACCGGCTCGATCATCAGGTGCACGTCGAATGGCAGGCGCGTGTGGGGCTTCAGCGCCTTGATGACGGCGGGGCCGATGGTGAGGTTAGGCACGAAATGCCCGTCCATCACGTCGATATGGATGTAATCCGCGCCGGCATCGGTGATAGCGCGGACTTCTTCGCCCAGTCGGGCGAAATCGGCGGAGAGGATGGACGGGGCGATTTTCAGCATAACATATATATCCACTTTGCAAGCAAGGTTCCCCCCTAAATCCCCCCGCAAGCGGGGGGAGTCAAGCCGCTGGAAGGTGAGAAGAGAGAATGGACGATAGCCGATTGTCTGAACACGCTCAAATTTTTTGTAGCAGGCTCATGAAAAAACCGTCCAGCCCCCCTTTATCGGCTAGGTGAGAGGGTGCAGTGCGCCACCCATGAGGGGTTTGCGTGGCCATTGACTGAATCGCCGGGGGGGTGGAGGGGAGCAATGTGACGTCCTTGCGCTCCGCCAGGAGCCATTCCACCTGCCGCTCGCCTTCCTGCGGCTCAAGCGAGCAGACGGCATAAACTAGCTTTCCGCCTGGAGGCAGCAGTGATAGCGCATGCAGCAGCAGGCGTTTCTGCGTCTGCGCCAAGCGGGCGATATCTTCCGGCGTGCGGTGCCATGCAACGTCCGGATGGCGGCGCAGCGTGCCGGTGGCAGAGCAGGGCGCGTCGAGCAGGATGGCATCGGGCGAGCTGGCGGGCCGGAAGGCGGCGGCATCGCTCACAATGCATTCGGCGGCTAAATGCAGTCGCGCGAGATTTTCCGTCACCAGCTTCATGCGTTTGGCGTTGATATCCACTGCCGTTACGCGCGCGCCTAGCGCGGCGAGCTGTGCCGTTTTACCGCCGGGCGCGGCGCAGAGATCAATCACCGCCTGTCCGTTGATATCGCCCAGCAGTTGCACTGGCAGCGCGGCGGCGGCATCCTGCACCCACCATTCGCCCTCGGCGAAACCGGGTAATTCGGTTAGTGGGCCGGGGCGCGTCAGGCGGATGCTTTGATTGGGTAGCAATATGCCGCCAAGTTCCTGCGCCCAGCGTTCGGCGTTGGATTTAACCGTCAGGTCCAGCGGTGGTTCGCCAAGCAGCAACTGGCCGATGGCGCGGGTTTCAGATTCGCCGTATGCCTCCAGCCAGCTTTGGCGCAGCCAGCCGGGGATATTGATCAGCGCTTCATCCTGCGCTTTCACCATGGCTGCGCCTTCGCGCTGCGCGCGCTGGAGCACGGCGTTCACCATGCCGGAAAAGCGTGTGTAGCGGCTGTGTTTTACCATCTCCACCGCCGTGTGGATGGCGGCGTGCGGCGGTGTGTCCAGCCAAAGCAGCTGCGCCAGTCCCAGGCGCAGGACGTGCGTAACAAGCGTGGCATCCGGCGGCAACGGGGTGGTAATCCATGCGCTCAGCAGGGCGTCGATCTGCCCCAGGCGCCGCAGGGCGGTTTTCAGCAGCAGCTGGATATGGGCGCGGTCGCGGGCGGGGAGGGCGGCGAAATCCGACTGCCGGGTGACGGCCTGCTCCATCGGCTGCGCCTTGCGAAGGATATCGTCCAGCAGGGCGGCGGCAATGGCGCGCGGGGGCGGGGAGGTGTTGCGTCTCATGCGGTTTAGAGCTACACTGTCATGGAATAAAAACAATCCCTAACTCGTACATATGACGCCGAAAACGCCGCTTCATCCCCCTGTCCCGCCCACGGAAATGCCACCGTCCGAGCCGCTGCTTGCGCTGGAAACTCCTTCTGAGGCACCTGAGGAAGACCCCACGCGATATGGTGATTGGGTAAAAGCGGGCCGGTGCATTGATTTCTAGGTGTAGGGTGTCGCTTTTATGCTGACAAAAATCTTCATGCGCCTGATGGCAGGAATTATTGTGCTCATAGCGGTGCTGGAGTTAGCCGGCGTTTTTATGCCGGAAACCGACATTAAGGCTGACCCGGCCTTAGTGAGCAAATTTGTTAACGATATCCAGCCCCTGCGTTCGGCGGATGTGATCCCCTTAATCAAGCCTGCCAACAGCAAGCCGACGTTTTTTTATATCTATGCCTCCTGGTGTCCTTATTGCCGCAAGCTGATGCCGAAAGTAGTGGAAATAATCATTGACGGGACGCTTAAGGATTTCAATGTGGTGATGCTTTCTTCCGATAATGATTTTTTCCGCCTGGGCAATTATCTGGTGGCGGGAAACTATGCCGGGAAATTCACACCATACCTGCTCAAGCGCAGCAACGTGCAGCCGCTGGATAAGCTGCTAGGGCAGATGGGAAGTTCGTTCGACGGCCGCATCCCCTATGCAGCCGTGTTTGATGCGAATGGCAAGCTGGTATCGGAAACGCTGGGCACTGAACATTGGACTGACATAACGCAGGCAATACAATCGCATTCTGCGCTTACGCATTAATATCCTCCCCGGACGATGCTAACGCATCGCCGAGAACGACGGATTGGATATAATCACGGATTAGAATTTATTGGTGCGCGGGAAGCCCGTTGGCGGTAATCTCCCGGCGTCGGCGCGGTTGCCGAGCCAGGGTTTGATATCCGTCTCCAGCCGGGTGCGGTCACCGATCTGCCAGCTTAGGCCTTCCTTGCGGTTGAAGGTTTTGACGTCGGAGAGGCCACCGTCCTTGTATTTCTGCAAGGCAACACCCTGACCCTTTTTCATCAGCGGCACCTGTGAAATCGGGAAGAGCAGCAGTTTACGGTTATCGCCGATCACCGCTACATGGTCGCCTGCCACCGGTAGGCAGGCCATGGCTTTTGCGCCTTCGCCGGGGGTGAGAATCTGCTTGCCGCCGCGCGTCTGCGCCATCACTTCCGAGGCTTCGATAATAAACCCTTTGCCGCTGCTGGAGGCGACCAGCAGGTTTTCTTCCGGGTTATAGACCTGCAGGGTGACGATATCCTCATTTTCCAGATCGACCATGATTCGCACCGGCTCGCCGAAACCGCTGCGGGTGGTGACGCGGGGAAGCTTGTCGCAGGATAAGGTGTAGAACCGCCCGTTGGTGGCGAACAGCAATAGCTTATCGGTGGTTTGCGCGTGGAAAGCGAAGCGGTCTTCGTCACCTTCCTTGTGTTTGACCTCGCTCACGTCCGTGAGGTGGCCCTTTATGGCGCGAATCCAGCCCATGCGGGAGCAGAGGATAGTGATCGGCTCTTTTTCCACGAAGGCTTCAATGTCGATGACCTTGCCAACTGGGGCCTCGGCAAAGCTGGTGCGGCGCGCGCCGAGCGGGGTTTTGCCGCCGAAGCGCTTCTTGATGTCCTTGATTTCCTCGCCGATGGTCTGCCAGCGCAAATCCTGATCCTTGAGCAGCGCCTTCAGGCGCTTCTGCTCTTCGGAAAGCTCTTTGTGTTCGCGCTTGATTTCCATTTCTTCCAGCTTGCGCAAGGAGCGCAGGCGGGTGTTGAGGATAGCTTCCACCTGCACTTCCGAAAGCTCAAAGGCCCGCATCAACTCGCCCTTGGCGTCGTCTTCCTCGCGGATGATACGGATGACTTCGTCGAGGTTCAAATAGCAGATCAGCATCCCCGCCAGCACTTCCAGCCGGTGGGCGATTTTGCCGAGGCGGTATTCGGTGCGGCGAACCAGCACGTCGTGCCGGTGATTGAGGAATGCGCCAAGAATGCCGCGCAGGTTCATCACCTGCGGCACGCCTTCGGCGTTGATGACGTTCAGGTTCATGTTGAAGCGTGTCTCTAAGTCCGTGGCCTTAAAGAGCGATTCCATCAGCATTTCGGGGTCGATACTGCGCGATTTCGGCTCGAAGATCAGGCGGATTTCTTCCGTGGATTCATCGCGGATGCCGCCGAGGAAGGGGAGCTTTTTATTCTTATAGAGCTCTGCGATTTTCTCAATCAACCGCGATTTCTGCACCTGATAGGGGATTTCGGTGACGACAATCTGATAGAGGCCGTGGCTTAATTCCTCTTTCTCCCATCGCGCGCGAATGCGGATGCTGCCGCGCCCGCTTTCATACGCGGCGACGATATTCGCCTCCGGCTCCACGATCACGCCGCCGGTGGGGAAATCCGGGCCGGGCATGAATTTGGTCAGGCGTGCGCTGTCGGCATTCGGGTGGCCGATGAGGTAAACCAGCGCATCGCATATTTCACCCACATTGTGCGGTGGAATGGAGGTGGCCATGCCAACCGCAATGCCTTCCGAGCCGTTGGCGAGCAGGTTGGGGAAGGCGGCGGGCATCACCACCGGCTCTTCTTCCGTGCCGTCATAGGTGGGGCGGAAATTCACGGTGTCTTCGTCGATGCCTTCCATCAGCGCCATGGCGGCGTCGGTGAGTCTCGCTTCGGTGTATCGCATGGCGGCGGCGTTGTCGCCGTCGATGGAGCCGAAATTGCCCTGGCCATCCACCAGCGGGTAGCGCACGGCGAAGCTCTGCGCCAGACGGACCATCGCGTCATATACCGCCGTGTCGCCGTGCGGGTGGTATTTACCGATCACGTCGCCCACCACGCGGGCGCATTTTTTAAAGCCGGATTTGGGATCGAGCCGCAGTTGCAGCATGGCGTAGAGCAGGCGGCGGTGGACCGGCTTCAGCCCGTCTCGCACATCCGGCAGGCTGCGTGAGGTAATGGTGGAGAGCGCATAGGCGAGGTATTTCTCCTCCAGCGTGTTGCGGAAGGAAACGTCCTGCACCTGCGGTGGGTGGAAGGTGGATGATTGTTTAGCCATGCGTCTTGGTAATATATTCCTGTTTTGTCATTCCGAGCAACGCGCTGAATCCATGATCTTTCATTTGCATTCGGGATGATACGGTTTGCTGAAGCCTTATGTAATCCCAGCGCTGGGATTACTCAAGTATTTCCGGCGCGATGAAGGTGACAGTGCGGGTTTCTTCGTTCACTTCGGGAAAGAGCGTGTCCTGAAAAGGAAACATTTCCGTTTCGCCGTTTTCGTATTCGATCTCCAGAATGTCGCCGGCGCCGTAATTATGTATGGCTTTCACGGTGCCGACGAAACTTTCGTTTTCGTTGCGCACCGCCATGCCCTCCAGGCTGGAATAATAATATTCGCCCTTATCCGGCGGCGGCAGCGTGTCCGCATCCGTGTAAAGGCTGGTATTTTTTAGGGATTCAGCGGCGTTGCGGTCGGCAATGCCTTCGATGGCGGCGATGAGCTGGTCTTTGGCACCATGGCCGGTGATGCGTAAATGAAACACGCGCGCGCCTGTGGCATCGGTCAGCGGGCTGTAGCGCAGCAGGTCATCGGGATGTTCGGTAAAACTGCGAAGCTTGACTTCGCCGCGCACGCCATGCGCGGACGTAATGCGGCCAATTTCAACCTTGCGGGCGCTTATGCGCTGGCCTCGGCTTTGATTTCCTTGCGGGGGCGACGGGCGGCGCGCTGCGCGGGCGCTTCCTTGATCAGTCCGGCACGGTGCAGGAAATGATGAACGCGGGGAGAAGGCTGCGCGCCGACGCTGAGCCAGTATTTGGCGCGCTCATTGTCCAGCACCAGGCGGTTGGCGTCTTCATGGGCCAGGAGCGGGTTATAAGTGCCGATTTTCTCAATAAAATCGCCGTCGCGCGGGTTGCGGGAATTGGTGACTACGATACGGTAGAAGGGGCGTTTCTTGGCGCCACCGCGGGCGAGACGGATTTTAGTGGACATAAATGCTTGCAATTCTTTGTTAAATTAATGCGAACCGGCTATGTAGCGCGAAGCGGCGGGAATGTAAAGGGGAAAATAATAGAATGCTATCCTTTTAAGGCATGCATTACCACCGGGTAGTTCGAGCAGATTCAGACATGCCCATTTGCTTAATGACAGATCCTATTTCCTCTTCCATATGCGCTATCTGGCTTGTTAAATCAATGGGTTGAATATCGGGGGCAATACGGGCAGCCAAGCTGGTTAAAAATGCACGGGTGCTCTCTAACTGCCCATCCGTATTAGCTGTTTGTGAGAGGCCTGCACGGTAATTGACCATATAAGCAACTCCATCGGCAATTGTTTTGTCGCGTCCGGGAGTCTGCATATATTGAGCTACTTCTTGTCCAAAACCGCCACCGGGTGCACCATTTTGGCATAGGTGACGGTCAATGGTGACCGAGTAGAGGCGGGGATCTATGCCATTTTTAGATGGTAGATTCTTATAGTTTTTTACTATTTCGCAAATAGGCAGGCGTAAGCTCATATATTCATCACGTTAAATTTATAATATATATTAATATATTGGATGTGATATGCTTGTCAATTCATTATGTGTTAAAGATTTAAAAGGTAAGGGAAATAAGCCCCTCCCGTGCCAGTGCGTCGGCCCGCTCATTCTCGGGATGACCACTATGCCCTTTCACCCAATGCCAGTTGATACGGTGGGGAAGGGCGGCTTCTTCAAGCAGCATCCATAAATCTTGGTTTTTCACCGGTTTTTTGTCAGCGGTTTTCCAGGCGCGAATTTTCCATTGCGGCAGCCAGGTGGTGATGCCGTGGCGGAGGTAGTTGCTATCCGTATATAACTCCACTTCGCAGGGAGATTTGAGCGTTTGCAGGGCGGCGATAGCCCCCATCAGTTCCATGCGGTTATTGGTGGTGAGCTTCTCGCCGCCGCTGATTTCCTTGCGTGCGCTGCCGCACATCAATATGGCGCCGTACCCACCCGGGCCGGGATTGCCGGAGCAGGCGCCGTCGGTATAGATGGTGACTTTCTTCATGGGAGGGAACGTATTCTCTATATGGATTTTCTTTTAGTGATCATACAATGCCATGCGATTCAACTGGAATCACCGCAAGCGTTGCATTAATTTGCCAATTAAGGATTCATTGTAATAGAGGCAAGCCATGGGCTTATTAAGGAAATGTTTTTTGATGGATCAGGAGCTGGCGACATACACCGCTTGCGCGCGCGAAATGCATATGCTTGCCAGGAG
Organism: uncultured Rickettsiales bacterium; assembly: GCA_964409675.1. Taxonomy (GTDB): domain Bacteria; phylum Pseudomonadota; class Alphaproteobacteria; order Rickettsiales; family SXRF01; genus CAYMDD01. The sequence goes on from CAYPEF010000027.1 coordinate 9,108, forward strand.
CCCTGACATTAATTTTCCATCTCGCGTGTTGGAACTGACTGAAGAAGCTTATGTCAATGCTGGTGCGGCGCATGCCGTTTTTAGGAAAGCCGTTCCTGAAAAAGTATGGCGTGAAGAAGATAAGCCATCAGACGTAAATATAGAAATATCTGAGCCGGGTGCGAAGTTGAAGCTGCATCAGGCAAAGGCGTATCTAAAGCGTCTTGATCAGGCTATAACTGAAATAAAGAAAGCAACAACTCAGGACGCCTTGGTTCAATTTGGCAGTGATTATCAAAACAAACCGACAGTGAATTGGGCGCTTGATGTAGCCATGCGTGAGCTGGAGGCTCCGCCCGATACCCTCTTTCCCATGCAACGGCTGGATAATATTGTTGGCCGCTTTGGTCGCATTGATACCGTTATCAGCAATATTGATAATGCTATCGGCACTGCAGCTTCGCGCGTGATGAGGGCAGGATAATATGCCCTCCCACGCTGAGCAGCAATTCTCTCCTTACTCTCCAAAGCAGCTTTTCGATCTGGTGGCGGACATCGAGCGCTACCCCGAATTCCTGCCCTGGTGCCGCGCGGTGCGGGTGCTGGAGCGTGGTGAGAATGAAATGCTCGGTGAGCTGATGGTATGCTTCAAGCATATCTGCGAAAGTTATACCTCGCGCATAGAGCTTGATGCGCCGAAGGATGGCCATACCGGCAGCATCCATGTGAACATGGTGAAAGGCCCGTTTGAGTATCTGCGCAATGAATGGGGATTCACGCCGTTGCCTGAAGGCGGCACCCGCATCGATTTTTTTGTCGATTTCAAGTTCCGCTCAAAAATGCTGGATATGATGCTGGGCGGATTTTTTGGTAAAGCGGTGGAGAAAATGGGGCAGGCGTTTAAGGAGCGTGCCGAACAGCTGTACGGCGCACAGTCGAGCTAGCCGACCAGCTCCCGCACCCGCGCTTCATCCATGGCGTTTTCCCAGCGCGAAACCACCAGCGTTGCCACCGCATTGCCGATGAAGTTAACGATGGCGCGGGCTTCCGACATGAAGCGGTCAATTCCCAGAATCAGCGCCAATCCTTCCACCGGGATATGGCCGACGGTGGAAAGGCTTGCCGCCAGCACCACGAAACCGCTGCCGGTCACGCCGGCTGCGCCTTTGGAGGTCAGCAGCAATACGCCGAGCAGCGCCAGTTCCTGCCCGAGGGAAAGATGCGTATTGGTGGCCTGCGCAATGAAAAGCGCAGCCATGGTCAGGTAAATGCAGGTGCCGTCGAGATTGAAGGAATAGCCGGTGGGCACCACCATGCCGACCACCGAGCGCGAGCAGCCGAGCTGCTGCATTTTTTCAATCAGCCGGGGAAGCCCGGCTTCGGAGGATGATGTGCCAAGCACAATCAGCAATTCCTCGCGCAGGTAGGATAGAAGTTTCCACAGTCTGTAGCCCAGCAGCCGCATGATGCCGCCAAGCACGATGGCAACGAACAGCAGTCCGGTCAGGTAAAAAAGCCCCATCAAATGCAATAATGGCGTAAGCGCATGCAAGCCGTACTTGCCGACCGTATAGCTCATGGCGCCGAAAGCGCCGATGGGCGCCAGCCTGACGATAAAGCCGATAATGCGGAACAACACATCCGATAATTGCTGGATAATTCCGAGCAGGCCGAATCCCTTGTTGCCCAGCGAAAGTATGCCGAATGCGAACAGCAGAGAAATTAGCAGGATTTGCAGCATATCGCCTTTAACAAACGCATCCGCTATGGAAGTGGGGATGATATGCAGAAAGAAGGCTTCTACCGAATCCTGCTCATGCGCCGCCTGCGCATATTGCTCGATGGCTTTGGCATCCAGCGATTCGGGTGCGATATTCATGCCTGCGCCGGGCTGCGCGATATGCATGACGGCAAGGCCGATGATAAGCGCAAATGTAGTTAGCACTTCAAAATAGAGCACCGCCTTGATTCCCACCCGCCCGGCGTTTTTCATGTTACGCATGCCGGCAATGCCCGTGACGATGGTGCAGAAGATCACCGGCGCGATCAGCATCTTGATCAGCTTGATAAAGCCGTCACCCAGCGGTTTCATCTGCACGGCCACATCCGGAGCAAGCCAGCCCATAAGAATGCCGGAGATTATCGCCAAGATAACCCAGAAATAGAGCGACCTGAACATTATACTACATGGTGGTTAAATTTCATGCATCACTGCAACAAAACAACGCTTGCCGCAAGGTTTATCTACAAGAGTCAGCTATAGTAATAATAACAGCATATGGCGCAAAATATATGAAGGTGACATTCACCGGAATGCTCCCGCTTCGGTGGATTTATGGCCGGTTTATACTTCAAGCTTCCCTTCTTATTGCTTGCTTAGAAGAATTATAAAAGAATGAATATGCAATTTTGGCGCCTATATCGTGCAATGCCACACTAACAGCCAGCTCCCGAAAAAAATCAAACAATAAAGAAAAAGCGGAGGTATATTAAAAGGGGATTAATCATGCAGCTTTATAAGGCCAATGCGGACTCAAAACGCGCCGCTCCGTTATTCTCGCTTATGTTCCGCCGCTATCCGTCGGCTATGTTTCGCAGTTGGGTGGGAGAAATTGAACAGCATATCCAGAAAATGAAATTACAGCTGGGCCAGTGCCCGGCGCAGATGGAAAACCGCTTCCAAGAGCTTGAGGCGCAATTTACGGTGGCACGTGAAGCCGCGTATCATTGCTGCGATGAGATTGATGAAGCATCCGACAAGGAGCGCAAGCTCGCAATGCGCCATATGTCCCGCTTAATGTGGGTAATGAGCGAGCTGCATGACGAATGCTCCCGCATGATGGGGTGCAAGCAGGTATTTAATTAATGCAAAGTATTTCAGCCGCCGGATTATGATAGCGTAAGCTTTCTTACGCTATTAGTTCTTTTGCTTCATCCGTGAGGAGTAGCTTATCCAGTTTTATCTTGAGCTGCTCCGCATGGAATGGCTTGGAGATATAGTCGTCCATGCCGGCTTCGATGCATTTGTCGCGGTCTCCGGTGAGGGCATGGGCCGTGACGCCGATAATGGGCATATGCGGCAGGTTAAATTCCTTTTCCTCTTCCCGGATCAGGCGTGTGGCGGTATAGCCATCCATTTCAGGCATTTGCACATCCATCAGCACGGCGGCATAATGCCGGCGGGACTGACGCAGTAGCTGAAGCCCTTCAATGCCATTGCGTGCAATGTCGCAGCTGTAGCCCAGATGTTCGATTAAATGTTGCGCTACAAGAATGTTAGAGGAATTGTCTTCTACCAGCAGCAGCCGGTTCTGCGCCGGTATATATAAGCTTCTGGTGGTAGTGGGTTCGCGCGGGGACGGCGGTAAGGCATATAGCTGATGCTGCGCAATTTCCAGCGGCAGGTGAAGCGTGAATTCCGCGCCTTCATCCGGTACGCTGTTGACGGTAATGCTGCCGTTCATGATCTCTGCCAGGTTTTTGCTGATGGCCAGTCCCAGCCCCGTGCCGCCGTACTGGCGCGTGACGGAAGTGTCGGCCTGGGCGAATTTATCGAAAATGCTTTCCTGCATATGCTGCGGGATGCCGATGCCGCTGTCCTGGACGCTGACATGAATATAGCGGTGTTGCGGCATTGAGCAGGGAGAATGCGTGATCTGGATTTTTACGCCGCCATTATGCGTGAATTTAATCGCATTGCTGAAAAGGTTCATCAGAATCTGGCGGATACGCTGGGGATCGCCGAGGAAGAAAGTTTCGCCTGCATTGTCCGGCAGCAGGGTAAGCTCAATATTTTTTTCACTGGCGCGGATGCGGCACACGCTGATCAGGTCGTCAATCAGCTCGCGCAGGTTAAAGGGGATATGCTCAAGGTCAATGGAGTTGCTCTCAATTTTGGCAATATCAAGCAGATCATTGATCAATGCCAGCAGGGATTGCGCGCTGAGTTTCAGGGTTTTGATGTATTCGCGCTGATTGTCGGTTAAGGGACGGCTGTGATCCAGAATTTCCGCCAGCCCTACCACTGCGTTCATCGGGGTGCGGATTTCATGGCTCATATTGGCAAGGAACTCAGATTTGGCGATGCTTGCGTCCTGCGCCGCCTTCAGGCTGTTATGCGCCAGCTCTTCCGCCACCTTGCGGTCGGTTATGTCCTGCATCAGGCCCGTCATGCCGATAACCGTGTGCCCTGCGTTATAGAGGCACTGGCCGCGCACCGATACCCAGCATTGTTTTCCGTCCAGGCGGTTGATGCGGTATTCCACCTGATAATCCGCTACATTCTGCACGGCATGGTGGAAAGCAGCCACTGCTCTGATGCGGTCTTCTTCAGGAAGCATGATAAGAAGTTCCTCGCGGGTGAGCGAGGCATCAGGGGGGAGGCTGAAGATTTCCTTGGAGCGTTCCGAGAGCGCAACCACATCCGTAGCGGCGTCCCATTTCCAACTGCCCATGCCTGATGCCTTTAGCGCAAAGCGCAGGTAGGATTCGTTTTCCTCAATTTTGTTCCGCGCAAGCATCTGCTCATGCACATCCATGCAGGCGCCGGAATAGCCGGCGAAGCTGCCGTCTTCGGCAAAGCGTGGCTCGCCCAGGCAATTAAACCAGATGTAATTACCGTCATGGCGGCGCAAGCGGAACTGTGCTTTGAAAGCGGTGCGTTGGCCAAAAGCGCTGGTGTAGGTTTTACGGAACTGGTGTGCATCATCCGGATGGATGCCTTCAGTCCAGCCGTTGCCGATTTCCTGGTGCATCGCCCGGCCGGTGAATTGCAACCAGCTGCGGTTGAAAAAGACGAAATGCCTGTCTATATCCGACATCCATAGCAGTGCAGGCACCGTATCGGCCATGGACCGGAAGCGCTTTTCCACGATGCGCTCGGACGCTATTTTCTCCAGCTCTTTCTGCGCAGTGATGTCACGGATAACGCCAACCAGCACTTTCTCACCGTTTTCATTCTGAAAAAGCGCTTTTTTGGTGGAGATAATATGCCGCTTTCCGGCTTGATCGGTCAGGTATTCCTCGCTGATAACCGGTTGGCCGGTGCTGAACACCTGATTGTCTTTTTCCCAGAAAATATCCGCTTCTTCCTTCGAGAAAAAATCATAGTCGCTTTTTCCGATGAAACGGTGTGGCGGCCCGCCCATCAGTTCCCAAAATGCTTTATTCCCGTCGATCCAGCGGTGCTTGGAATCCTTAACGAAAATAGGGTCGGCGATATTGTTCAGCATGTCCCGCAGATATCGGTACGCTGAATCTTTCAGTATGTCCGTATCAAGGATCAGCGACATAACGCTGCCAGCTTTCTATGCGAGGATGAATGCGCTATTATTAAGCTTAGGAAAATACCTTAATTCGCAGCTGTTGACAAATAAAAGCAGAATGCCTGGTAGCCTGCTTAACTATATATACATTTGACAGAATTCTCTGCTTATTGCACCGGATTCCGCCGCATGCCTTCGGCCAGCACGCTTACATTATGCCTGAACAGCGCAACATAACTTGCTGCCGGCCCATCCGGACGGGAGAGAGAATCGGAATATAACATGCCGCCAACATACGCGTCCGCATCCTTCTCTAGCTGGCGGATCAGGCGGGAGTCGGTCATATTTTCCAGAAACACGGCGCGGATATGTATCGTGCGCACCTGGTCGATCAATTTTGCAATATCCGCGGCCGAAGCCTGGGACTCTGTGCTGATGCCAAGCGGCGCAAGAAATTTTACCTTATATTCTTCACCTAAATAGCGGAATGCATCATGTGTGCTGATGACATTGCGCTGGTGCGGCGGGATGGCGTCGATTTCCGCTTTTACCCATGATTCCAGCTTATCAAGCTCATTCAGGTATCGCGCCGCATTGGCGCGGTAAAGCGCTTCGTGCGCCGGGTCGGCTGCGGTGAGCGCATTGCGGATATTCTTTACGTAGATTTTGCCGTTACTCAGGCTTTGCCATGCATGCGGATCGATTTCCGCAGGGTTTTCTTCAAGCTGCAATGCATGAACGCCATCGGTAACGGCAACGATATTCGCCTTTTTCCCGGAGGCCACGGCCAGCCGCTCCAGCCAACCTTCCAGGCCAAGCCCGTTCGTAATCACCAGATCGGCGCGTGCCAGTTCGCGCGCATCGGCGGGAGAGGGGCTGTATGCATGCGTATCCGCATCAGGTCCGACAAGGGTGGTAAGCTCGACGGCATCTCCCGCCACTTGCTTTACCATGTCGCCCAGAATGCTGAAGCTGGCAACAACATGCAGCTTTTCCTGCGCGTATGCTTGGGCAGAGAAAAGGAAAACAACCATTAATCCGATAAGGCGCATGCACTGCCCTCTATATGAAAATGCCGACGTGGGAAGAAGCGCACCAGCAGCCCGCCCGATACGCCGAAGATCATTGAAACCAGAAACCACGCGCTGGCTGTCAGCACGATGGCCGGGCCGGAGGGGAGCGCGTAATGGTAGGAAAGCAGCAGGCCGGTCATGGAGGATGCGATGCCGAATATCATGCTCAAGCCGATCATGGCGTCGATACTGCGCGTCCAGAACCGTGCTGCGATGGCGGGAAGAATCATCATGCCAACCGCCATCAGCGTGCCGAGCACCTGGAAGGATGCAACCAGGTTCATTACTACCATCACCAGAAAAAGATGATGGTAAAATGTGCTGCGAACGCCTTGTCCACGAAGAAAGCCGGGATCGGCGCATTCCATGATCATTGGGCGGTAAATAAGCGCCATGACCAGCAGGCTGATGGTGGCGGCGCCGCCGACCAGTAATAGCGACTGCCCATCCACCGCCAATACGTTGCCAAACAGAATATGCAGCACATCCACCGCGCTGCCTTTAATGGAAATCAGCAGCACTCCCAGCGCCAGCGAGGTTATGTATGCAGCGGTGAAGCTGGCATCTTCTTTTAGATCGGTTACATGCGTCACCACTCCGGCAAGTAGCGCCACTGTCAGTCCGGCGAGCAGGCCGCCTAGCGTCATCGGCCAGAGAGAAAGGCCGGTCAGAAGAAAGGCCAGCGCTGCTCCCGGCAATACGGCATGCGAGGTGGCTTCGCTCATTAATGACATGCGCCGCAGCACAAGGAATACGCCGAGCGGTGCGCCGCTCACCGCCATGCAGATGCAGGCCACAAGGGCGCGCTTCATAAAGCCGTAATCGGCAAAAGGCTGAATCAGCGTGTCATATAGCATCAATGACCCATGGCCCCCATAACGGCAGGGCGGAATGTATGCGCGTTGAACAGCGCTTCCGGCTGCAAAATATCCTGCGGTTTTCCCCATGCAATCACTTCGCGCGCCAGTAGCAGGCACTGTCCAAAATGCGCGCGGATCATCTCTAAGTCATGTAATACGCAGATTACGGTGCGCCCCTCCTGCTGCCAGCGGTGAATGATGCGCAGCAGCGCCTCGGTTGTGGATGCGTCTATGGCGGAAAAAGGCTCGTCCAGCAGAAGAAGCTTCGCATCCTGCACCAGAAGCCGCGCGAAAAGGGCGCGCTGGAACTGTCCCTGAGAAAGGCTGTTCAGGCTCCGCTGTTCAAAGCCGCGCAGCCCTACCGATTCCAGCGCCTGCCGCGCCTGCGCGATCTGCGGCGCCGTAATACGAGCGAAGCCGCCGTTGTTGCGCCAGAAGCCGGAAGTGACCAACTGCAAAATGGTAAGCGGGAACTCGCGCTCCACTTCCGCCAGCTGCGGAAGATAGGCGATGTCGCTGCGGGTGATACCGTGAAAGCGGATGCTGCCTTCGCATACCGGAAGCATGCCGGCGACGGCTTTCAGCAGCGTGCTTTTACCGCCCCCGTTCGGGCCGGCAATAGCAGTAAGCTCGCCGGCCATGAATTCGCCATTGAGGTGATGTACCGCCGGCTGGCGGCGGTAGGAGAGGGTGAGGTTATGGAGCGTTACCAGCGGTTGCATTTACGCTTCCATTGCCCAGCGCGCCAGAAGCCACAATACACCGCTCAGAACTGCCGCTGCGCCCACGCGCTGAAATGCGCTCCAGTAATACATATATAAGCTTGCCTGGCGTTAATGATGTGATAGTATAACATCACATTATAACATCCGGTTTGCTAGGTAAAGCGATTTAACATTATTACGAATGTGGAAAATTGCGGTTGCCTGCTACCGGATAGATTTACCGCACGGAGCCCTTATGCCCAGTAAAAACCTAGCATTGTCCCCGCATGAAACGCGGGTGCTGGAATTGCTTAAGAAAAAGCGCAAACCGCTGACCGCATACGATATATTGGACCAGCTGAGAAGTGCCGGTATTAAGGCGCCGCAGACAGTGTACCGCGCCTTGAACGGGCTGGCCGAAAAGGGGCTGGCGCACCGTATCCAGTCGCTTGGGGCGTTCGTTGCCTGTCGTAATGATGAAGACGATCACGGCTCGCAATTTGTGGTATGCCGCGCATGCGGCGCGGTGGAAGAGCTGCATGATCACCGTATTTGCCACTTTATACAGGAAATTGGAGAAAAGCTAAAATTCCAGATTGAGCGTGAAATGCTAGAGCTTATCGGCATCTGCAGCGCATGCAGGGGGAAAGAACCGTCAGAAATGTAAGAGTAGCTGTTTATTTATACTGAATTTATATTTATATGATTCAACATAACGAAGCCTTGATGCTGATCCGCGTAGCTTAACAGTATATAATTTATCAATTTACAATGAAAGAAAGATACATCCTGAATGTCCAAGCGACAAGCAACCTTGCAAAAAGAAAAAACCGCCAGTAACACGCTTCCCAAATCCCCCACAGGCATTGACGGCCTTGATGAAATCACCGAAGGTGGGTTTCCGCGTGGTCGTCCTACTCTGGTGTGTGGAAGCGCCGGATGCGGTAAAACCCTGCTTGCTATGGAATTCCTGGTGCGCGGGGCTATGGAATATAACGAGCCGGGCGTATTCTTCGCTTTCGAGGAATCCAGTGACGAACTGACACAAAACGTGCGTTCGCTTGGTTTCGACCTCGACGAGATGCAGGAGCAGAAGAAAATACTCCTCGACCATATTCATATCGACCGCAGCGAAATCGAGGAAACCGGCGAATACGACCTGGAAGGCCTGTTTATCCGCCTCGGTTACGCGATTGATTCCATCAAGGCCAAGCGCGTGGTGCTGGATACGCTGGAGACACTGTTCGGCGGCCTGGATAACGAGGCGCTCCTGCGCGCTGAACTGCGCCGGCTGTTTCACTGGCTGAAGGAAAAAGGCGTCACCGCCGTGATTACCGCCGAGCGCGGCGAGGGAAGCCTCACGCGCCAGGGTCTGGAGGAATATGTATCGGATTGCGTAATCCTGCTCGATCACCGCGTCACCGACCAGACGTCCACGCGCAGGCTGCGTATCGTTAAATACCGCGGCACTTCACACGGCACAAATGAATATCCGTTCCTTATCGACAAGGACGGCTTCAGCGTCATTCCCATCACCTCCATGCACCTGCAGCATGAAGCAAGCAGCGAGCGCATTTCCACCGGTATCGAGCGGCTGGATAAAATGCTGGCAGGGGGTATATACCGCGGGTCCAGCGTACTGTTGTCGGGCACTGCTGGATCCGGTAAATCCAGCCTGTCCGCGCACATGGCTGATGCCACCTGCCGGCGCGGCGAGCGGTGCCTGTACCTGGCTTTTGAGGAATCGCCGAAGCAGATCATACGCAATATGCGCTCGATCAATCTCGATCTGGAGCCATGGACCCAAAAGGGCCTGCTGAAATTCATAGCCAATCGCCCCTTCTTCTACGGCCTGGAGATGCATCTGGCGAGCATCATCAAGCAGGTGAAGGAATTCAAGCCAAGTATGGTCATCATAGACCCGATCAGCAATTTCATGGATGCGGGCGGTATAAATGAGGCCAGCGCCATGCTGGTGCGGCTGGTCGATTACCTGAAAATGCATGATATCACTGCCGTATTCGTAAGCCTTACCAGCGGCGCCAGGGCAAGGGAAACCACGGATGAAGGCCTTTCGTCCCTTATCGACACGTGGATATTGCTGCGCGATATCGAGCTGGGCGGCGAGCGCAACCGTGGCATGTATATATTGAAATCCCGCGGCACGCCGCACTCCAACCAGATACGCGAGTTCCTGATCACCAGCCGGGGTGTGGATATTCAGGATGTCTATGTTGGCCCTGAAGGCGTGCTGACCGGCTCGATGCGCGTGGCGCAGGAGGCGCGGGAAAAAGCGTCCAACATGGTGCGCCTGCAGGAAGCCGAGCGCAAGAAGCGCGAGCTTGACCGCAAACGCAAAGCCATGCAGGCGCAAATCCTTGCCATGCAGGCTGAGTTCGCCGCGGAAGA
>CAYPEF010000028.1:0-19350 GCA_964409675.1 uncultured Rickettsiales bacterium
GCGGTAGATCAGCGGCGTGTCGGTGCGCCAGCAATGGGGATAGTTGTGGAGGATCTGTTCCTGCTTGATCAACTGCCCGTGCGCCTTCAGCCAGTCGATAATACGCTCATTGGCTTCGCCAAATTTGTATTTCTCCACGTTTTCCGCGATGACATTAAGTCCTTTAAGCGACAAGGATGCCTTTTCACCGGAAGGAAGAGTGTCTTCGAGATCGTAAATCTCCTCCATGAACCGTCCGGCATGGTCCACCGGGCAGACCAGTTCGATGCCGTTGGCTTCGCACACCCGCTGGTCGTCCTCGCCGAAGCCGGGGGCCATGTGCACCACGCCGGTGCCGTCTTCGTCGGTAACGAAATCAGAGCCGTCAAGGATGCGGAAGGCGTTGGGGTGGTTGGCGAAGTAGGGGAAGAGTGGGTGGTATGTTAACCCTACTAGTTTTTCGCCATCGAAATTACTGCCGATACTTTGTAATGATGTTACGCCATCTCCGACGTCGGTGCCAACTTCTTTAATGTATTTTAGGTCAGCAGCCGATGCGCTGAGAATATAACCAACGCCGTTTTTAGGCACTATTATATATTTAATTTCTTTGTTTACCGCCAACGCCAGGTTGCTCGGCAGGGTCCATGGCGTTGTCGTCCATGCAAGGATATAATAATCCTTGATTCCAGCGGGTAACCCTCCAATCCTCTTCTCAAGCTCGACCTTATCGAGCTTGAACGCCACCGTAACCGCCTTGTCCTCCCGCTCCCGGTACGCATTATCCAGCCTTGTCTCAAAGTTCGACAGCGGCGTTTCCGCGCCCCAGCTGTAGGGCATGACGCGGTGGGCTTCATACACAAGGCCTTTGTCCCAGAGCTGCTTGAAGGCCCAGAGCACGGATTCCATGAAGCTGGTGTCCATGGTTTTGTAGTCGCCCTGGAAATCCACCCAGCGGGCCTGGCGGGTGACGTAATATTCCCATTCGGAGCGGAATTTCATCACGCTGGAGCGGCAGTAATCGTTAAACTTGTCGATGCCGTAGCCCATGATCTGCTGGCGGCCCGAGATATGCAGGTCTTTTTCTGCGCCCAGTTCGGCGGGTAGGCCGTGGCAGTCCCAGCCGAAGCGGCGCTCCACGCGCTTTGATTTCATGGTCTGGTAGCGGGCGAAGATGTCTTTGACAAAGCCGGTGAGCAAATGGCCGTAATGCGGCAGGCCGTTGGCGAAGGGCGGGCCGTCATAGAAAATGAACTCGTTGTTCTTTCCGTCGAACGTGCGCGCGGGGCGGCTTTCCACCGACAGGCGGAACAGCTTCTGCTCCTGCCAGAAATCCAGTATCGCCTGCTCGACGGCGGCGAAATCGGGGTTGGGATCTACGTCCGGGTAATGGCGTTCGGTCATGGGCTAAGGCATTCAGTTCAATGAGTGAAAGGGGGCAGGATAACGTGCGGCCTTCGGTTATGCAATAGCCGCTTCTGCCGGGAAGACAGGCGGCGCGGGCAGGTGGCAGATAGGGGAAAAGCCGGGGATTCCGGGCGGTTGAATCCGTATTGTCTTCTTATGAAGATGCATGAATAATATTCGCTGATGCAATTCAGCCGGTTACGGTTAAGCGTTACGCTATTTCAATAAGCTGAGAGTAAATAAAGCTTTGGTCGTTATTTCAGATAGATAAAATCCATATTTATTAAAATGGAGAAGGAATATGATGCGTTACACCCCATTACTGCCCCGGCTTAAAAGCGTAACATTCTGCATGGCCGGTATGGTTCTGCTCGCCGGCTGCGCCACGCAGGAAGAGCTCAACCGCATCCGCCAGGATCAGGCCAACGCCGATATGCGCCAGTGCGCTGAATACGGCCTGCATCCCGAGTCGGAAGCCTTCGCCAACTGCCGGATGCAGCTGGACATGCAACGGCGTTACCCGCCTTATACTCATTATGAACCGTATCCGCGCTTTTATACCGGGTTCGGCTACCGCCGATGGTAAGCCCATTATGCTGGGCGCAAGCGAGTGAGCTTAGTGCGCCCCGCCTGTGCCAGCCCCGGTGCCGCTGGTGCGGGCGCCGATGCGGTGGTTAAGCGGCGGGGTATGCGCGGTGCTGCTTTCGTTGCCGGCGCTGGAATTAGTGCCGCCGGAACCGGCGATATCGGGCGATTGGTTGATGGCGTTCTGGGTTTTTGGCTTGGGATCGGTCATGGTCATGGTGGGCTCGGCCTGCCGGTCTGAGCCGCGAGTGCCGCCTACGGTATCACGGTAGGCTTCCGGGCCGCTGGCCATGTTGGTGCCGGGTTTGCCCGGCGCATCGCCGGTGGAGATGCTTACCCTCGCGCTGGCGGGGAAAGCGGGGAGCAGCAGGGCTGCCAGTAACAGGCGGTGGGTGCGGGAAAATGGCATAGTGGTTTCCGTGATAAAATGGGGTTGCGGAATGCATATTTCATTTACTATAGCCGGCTGATGATAAAATGCGGGATGATAGAGCCGGGAAAAACGTCAGGAATCAATCAACGGATACGATAGTATGAGCGCAAAACTCACCCTCGATAAGGAACGCATCTCCACCATGGACGCCATCAACCCCGCCACCGGCGAAACGCTGCGCAGCTTCGACACCCACACGCTGGCCTATTGCTTCGCCGCTGCGCAGAAGGCGCATGAAAGCTTCCTGCAATGGCGGCAGGAATCTTTCGCCGCGCGCGCGAAGCCGATGCGCCGCGCTGGCGAGCTGCTGCTGGAGCGCAAGGAGACGCTGGGCAGGCTGATCACCGAGGAAATGGGCAAGCCGCTGAAAAGCGCCATCGCCGAAATTGAAAAATGCGCCAGCGCGTGCAGCTATTATGCGGAGCATGCAGAATCGTTCCTCGCTGCACAGCCGGTGAAAACGGAAGCGGCGAAAAGCTATGTTTCCTTCGAGCCGCTGGGGGTGGTGCTTGCCATTATGCCGTGGAACTTTCCCTTCTGGCAGGTGTTCCGCTTCGCCGCACCTACGCTGATGGCGGGTAATGCGGCGCTGCTCAAGCATGCGTCCAATACGCCGGGTTGCGCCATCGCGATTGAGGAAGTGCTGCGCGACGCCGGGTTCCCGGACGGGCTGTTCACCACGCTGCTGCTGCCAAGCGCGGAGGTGGAGGACATGATCGCCCACCCGCTGGTGCGTGCCGTGACGCTGACAGGCAGCACGCAGGCGGGAAAAGCCGTGGCGAAAGCGGCGGGAGCGCAGGTGAAAAAAACGGTGCTGGAGCTGGGCGGCAGCGACCCATATATAATATTGGCCGATGCCGATCTCGACCTTGCCGCCCGCGTCTGCGCCGAGAGCCGCATGATGAATGGCGGCCAGTCCTGCATTGCCGCCAAACGGTTCATCGTGCTGGAGGCGGTAGCTGAAGCCTTCACCGAAAAACTGTCGGCGGCGATGGAAGCTTACGTGATGGGCGACCCAATGCTGCCGGAAACCACCCTTGGGCCGATGGCGCGAACGGATTTGCGCGACCAGTTGCACAGCCAGGTGACGCGCTCGATCAGCCAAGGCGCACGGTGCGTTCTCGGCGGTAAAATTCCCGCCGGGAAAGGCGCTTTCTACCCGCCAACCATCCTTGCGGGCGTTGCGCCCGGCATCGCCGCGTTCGATGAAGAAACTTTTGGCCCCGTGGCGGCCATTATTCCCGCGCGCAGCGAAGAAGAAGCACTGCGCCTTGCCAACGCCACCGCCTTCGGGCTGGGCGCGGCGGTATTCACGCGCGATAAGCAGCGCGGCGAGGCGCTGGCGGGAACGGCGCTGGAAGCGGGCAGCTGCTTTGTGAACGCCCTCGTGCGCTCCGATCCTCGGCTTCCCTTCGGCGGTGTGAAGGAAAGCGGCTACGGGCGCGAGCTTTCCTCCTTCGGCATTCACGAATTCGTGAATATTAAAACCGTTTACGTGGCGTAGGGCACGGCTTAAGAAGGGGTTGAGAAATTTTTCCGGTTCTGGGAATGAAACGCCTTTTTATCTGGCTTGCGGGGATGCGGTGAAGATGAGCCGCTCCATCCGCATACCCACATTCATAGTGTTTTGCTGCGTAGCAGGCGCCTTCGCCGTGCGCGGGCAGGAAGCACCTGCGCCGCTGCGTTATGAGGTGGAGTATCAGGGCGTGGAAAACGGCGCACTCTTGCGCGAGCTGAAGCGGCTGGCGGAGGCGAAGAATGATCCGAAGCAATCGCCTCCCTCCTTCAGCCTGTTGGAGCGGCAGGCGCGCGAGCAAATTCCCGATATCCGGAAACTGATGCAGGCGCGCGGCTATTACGACGCCGTGGTCCGCACCGACATGAAGCGCGAGGAAATCCCGGCAAAGCTGTTATTCATTATTGAGCCGGGCGAAGCCTATACGGTGCGGGAGTCGCACTTCACCCTCACGCAGGCGGCACCCGAAGGGCTGAGCCTGCCCGCCGCCAACGCCTATCCGCCTGCCAAGGGCCAGCCAGTGGAGGCGGAAAGCTTGCTGAAGGCGGCGGAGAATATCCGCCGTTTCATCGCCGCGCATAACTGCCTGCTCTCGGTGGAGGTGAAGCCTGCGCTGGAGCTGCACCCTGAGGAGCACACGGCAGATGTCTATTATGATATTATCACCGGCCCGAAAGCGCATGTCGGCCCCATCACCGTTAGCGGCAATACCAGCGTGAAGGAAAAATACATCCGCCGCCAGCTGAAATGGAAAGAAGGCGATTGCTACCACGCCGCCGACATTGATGACGCCCGCACCCGCCTGATCAAAAGCCAGCTGTTCGCCAATGTGGAAGTAACCCCCGCCAAGCAAGTGAACGCTGCCAATGAAGCGCCGATAGCGGTGACGGTGAAAGAGCGCTTCCACCGCACCGTGAAAGCGGGCCTCAGCTACATGACCGACGAAGGCCCCGGCGCGACGTTTGGCTGGGAGCACCGCAATTTCTTCGGCAACGGCGAAACGCTGGACACCAAGGCGGTGATCTCCGATCTGGAATACTCGCTGGAGTCGCATTTCACCCGGCCTT
The DNA here is from genome assembly GCA_964409675.1 of uncultured Rickettsiales bacterium. Classification (GTDB taxonomy): domain Bacteria; phylum Pseudomonadota; class Alphaproteobacteria; order Rickettsiales; family SXRF01; genus CAYMDD01. The sequence continues at coordinate 4,988 of CAYPEF010000028.1, forward strand.
ATTTCATGCGCGACGATCAGTCGCTTAAGCTCACCGCGCGTATCGCCGATGAACGGCCTGCGGCCTATACCTCGCACAGCACGGAAATCTCCGGCGTGGTCGAGCGCGAGCTGCGCAAATATTTGAAAGCGGGGGTAGGGATGGGTTACCGGTTATCCGAGGTAAAGAAACTAAACGATACGGAAACCTACGGCCTGTTTTACGCGCCGCTATACGCCGAGTGGGATAACCGCGACGATCTGTTGAACGCCACCAAAGGTATTCAGGCGCGCATTGATACCGCGCCCTATTTCGATACGCTCGGCAGCAACGCCAATTTCATGCGCACCCTCGGCACCGCGCGCACCTATTTCCGCCTGACGAAAGACGACAAGGCAGTGCTGGCGGTAAAGGGCACGCTCGGCTCCATCACCGCATTATCCACCCGCGCGGTCCCGGCGGATTTACGTTATTATGCGGGCGGCGGGTCGTCGGTGCGCGGCTATGGCTACCAGAAACTGAGCCCGATTGTGAACGGCGAGATATACGGCGGCAGGTCGTTGCTGGAAATATCGTCGGAAATTCGCTTCAAGGTCACCGATACCATCGGCGCGGTGGCGTTTCTGGATGGTGGCAACGCCTTCGACAGCCCCTATCCCGATTTCAATAATCCCCTGCGCTGGGGCACCGGGCTGGGCGCGCGGTATTACACGGATTTCGGCCCCCTGCGCCTCGATATCGGCACGCCGCTCGGACGCAAGCACGGGGAGAGCATTTACCAGATTTATGTCAGCCTGGGGCAGGCTTTCTGATGCGGACGCGAACATATATTCTGCACGCGCTGGCCGCGCTGATCCTGATCCCGCTGCTGATGCTTGCAGGCGTGTACGGCTTCCTGCAAACCTCCTCCGGCCACCGCTGGCTGGCGGAATATCTGGCGAAGGAAATCAGCGATCCGCAGATGCAGGTGCGTATTGACGGGCTGGAGGGGCACCTGCCGTTTGCGGTGGAAGCCGGGCGTATCACGGCGGCGGATAAAGACGGCGAGTGGCTGGCCATTGACGCGCTGCGCCTGCGCTGGGGCGCGGACGGCATCTGGCCGCTGCGCTGGCGGATCGATTACCTCAATGCCGACAAAGTGCACCTGCTGCGCCTGCCAGCGCAACAGGATTCGCAGCCGAAACCGCCGCTCACACTGCCGCGCCTGCCACGGTTGCGCATCCGGCAGCTAACATTGCCGGATATCAGCATTGAATCGGCGGTGGCGGGCAGGTCGTATCAGTTTGCGGCCAACATTACCAACGACGCGGGCAAAGCCTCCATGCAGCTAAATACGCTGCAAGGCCCGCAGACCAGCCTTCAGCTGGATGCGCAGGAAACGGGCAAACAGCTGGCATTCATGCTTGACGCACAGGAACAGGCGGGCGGGCTGATCGAGGCGCTGCTGCATCTCCCGCTTGAAGAACCGCTGAGCCTGAATGCTTCAGGCGAGATTCATGAGAATGGCGGCACAATCCATGCCGAGCTGAAACAATCCGGCGCTATCATTGCGCAGGCGGAATTCACCGGTGGTGATACGCAGCAGGCAACTTACCGCCTCAGGCTGCCGAATCTCTCAGCTCTTACCGAGATGCAGGGGAAGGCAAGCGCGGAAGGCGTGATCGAAAATATGATTTCTGCGCCTGTTGTGCACGGCAATGCGGCGGTGGAATTACGAAACGCAGCGCCCATCCGGCTTGATTACCGGCTGTCGCAGCAGCAGGAGCAATGGGAGATCGCGCAATTCACCCTCCGGCAGGATACGGCGCAGGCGGATATCACCGGCAGCATCAACCCGCTATCCTCCACCCTCGCGCTGAAGGCGCAGTTGCGCAGCGGGCAGATGGAAAAACTGGTTTCTCTCGCGCACGGGGCATGGGAGGCGCACGCTGACATCGAAGGCCCGTTCAGCGCTCTGCGATTTACATTGCATGGCCAAGGCGAGCTGGACACGAAACTTGGTCTGACGGATCACCATGCTAGGTTGGAGGCTGAAGGGCAGTTGCGCGACTGGCACTTGCTCAGCTTGCAGAAAGCGTTGCTGCATACGAAGAATGAACGGCTGGAGACAACAACGGAAATCAATACGGCTACGCAAAAACTTTCCGCTGAGGCAATGCTGCGGCTAGCGGACCTGTCATCCTTATCTTCCGCGCTGCAAGGCAATGCGCAGGCGAAAGCGAAAATCAAAGGCAGTTTTGCTGCGCTGGAAGGCGATATGCAGGTTGCTGCGGAGGCGCAAGGCAAAACCATTACCCTCTCTACCCCGCTTAGATGGGAGGATAAGGTTTTGCGTCTTTCCGCCATTCAGGTTGGTAATGACGGCATGCAGCTAACCGGTGCAATAAATATGGATACGCGCCGTTCCATGGCGGAAGGTGCGCTGCAACTGCACGCAAGCAATCTGGCAAGCTTGCAGCCGTTTACGACTGTTCCCCTTGCCGGTGCGGGAACGATGGAAATGAAAGCGTTTGCTCTGAAAGGAAAGCAGGCAGCCAGCGCAGATGCGACATTCCATGCGCTGCGTATCGGTGACATGCAGGCGGGTGAATTTCGCGCTGCGCTGTCTGCCGATGATGTGCCGGCACTCTCCGGCCTGCATGCTCAGCTGGATGCGAAGCAGGTAGCATTCGGTGGATCTATGCTGGACAGCGCAACGCTGCGCCTGAACGGGCAGGGAGCGGGCGGGCGCTTCACCCTCGACGCTAAGCGTGCGGGCGGAACGCCGCTGACTTTGCACAGTGAAGGCGCATATGCGCTGGCGCTGCCTGACTGGAGCATGAATATTGAGCAGCTAAGCGGAAGCATCGAGAAGCAATCCTACGCGCTGCGCTCTGCCACGATGCTTAAGCAGGAAAAAAACACGCTTGCCTTGCGCGGATTGCGCATGTCCCTCGGCACGGGTGAACTGGCGGCGGAAGGGAGCTATGCACCGGCGAAAGTGATGGCGGATATTTCCGCCGAACGTCTGCCGCTGACGCTGCTGAGCCAGGGCGCGTATGCCGGTTCGCTGCGCGGAAAAGCAAGCATCACCGGCACTCCCGCCGCGCCACAATTGAGCGCGCAGATGCAGGCGGAAATCGCGCATGATGCGGCGGCGAAGCCCGCGCATGTCGATGGCGATATTGCCATTGCGAATAACATGGCGGCAGTAAAGCTTCAGGCGCAGCAGGACGCGATGCGCATGCAGGCAAATGCGCGTCTGCCGGTGGCGTTCTCCCTGCAGCCTTTCCGCATGGTGCTGAAGGATGATGTGCCGCTGCAGGGAAATGTGGCCATGAATGGCGAGGTGGATGCGCTGTCGGCATTGGCGCTGCCGCCGGGCCAGAATGTGCGCGGCCACACGGAAGGGGAATTCGCTCTCTCCGGCACGCTTCAAGCGCCGCAGCTGGCGGGCAATATGCACTTGCGCAACGGCATTTATGAAAATGCCGCCAGCGGCACCAGCATCCAGGCGCTCACTGCCGATGTTGCGGCGGAAGGAAATACGCTGACCATCCGCAACGCCTCCGCCACCGATGGGCGCAACGGAGCAATCACGCTGGAAGGCGAAGTGACACTCCATAAGCCGTACTCGCTATCCCTCGCACTAGCCCTGCATGAGGCGCGGCTGCTTAACAGCTCCGAGGCAAGCGGGGTGATTGATGGAATGCTCAAAGCGCAAGGAACCCTCGCGGCGGCGGAAGTAAGCGGGGCGCTGGCGCTGGGGCCGCTGGATATTCAGATTCCCGATATGCGCGGGGTAGATATCCCGCAGGTGCGCATCATGAACCCCGAAGTACTGCCGCAAGATGAGATCGCCGCCAAACCGGCTGCGTTGCAGCTGGGAGAATCAGTGCGTCTGGATGTGCGCCTGAGCGCGCCGAACCGTGTATTTATCCGTGGGCGAGGGCTGGAGACGGAAGTGCGCGGTAATCTCCATGTCACCGGTTCGCTCGCGCAGCCGCAGATCGACGGGCGGCTGCATACTGAGCGCGGGCGCTATACGCTGCTGGATAAAGACCTCGCCATCACCGACGGCCAGCTGATTTTCAAAGGGCCGATGCCGCCGTCGCCCTTCATCCAAATGTCCGCCGAAACCAGCACGAAGGAAATCACGGCGGGCGTGCAGATCAGCGGACCCGTACGTGCCCCCGAGCTGACGCTCACCTCCACGCCGCCGCTGCCGCAGGATGAAATCCTCGCGCACCTGCTGTTCGGGCGTGAGCTGCGCAGTATCACGCCATTCCAGGCGGTGCAGCTGGCGCAGGCGGTGCAGAATTTGCGCGGCAGCAGTGGCGCAAGCCGGTTCGATTTGCTCACCTCGGCGCGGAAACTCCTCGGCGTGGACCGCCTCACGGTGGGTGGCGAGGGGAAGGATGTATCAGTAGGTGCCGGGAAATATGTGACCGACCGCGTCTATGTCGGCGTGGAAGGCGGCGCGACACCGGATGCCGGGAAGGTGAACGCGGAAGTGGAGCTCAACCGCCGCTTCTCCATCGAAACCGAAGCCGGCGCGCATACGAGTGGGGCGAGGCTGAACTGGAAATATGATTACTGATTCCCCCGTCGTCCTCGGCGATGCGTAGCATCGACCGGGGACCCATCTTTCGGCTGGCGCAAGCGGAGACATGGGTCCCCGGATCACGCCTTCGGCGCGCCCGAGGACGACGGAATAATCGGGTGCTAATCCTGCCGGTGCAGCGCTAGTGCCTGCTGGCGTTGGGCGTAGCGGGAGGGTTCGGAGAAATAGTTGTGCGGCTGCGCTTTTGGGGGGATGGAAGCGGCGGCGATTTGCGTGTCTTTGGTTTGCACCGGCGCAACCGGAGCGGTGGCGGCAACGGGTTTTTCTTCCACTTGCGGCGCGGGCGCGGCTTTGACGGGTTCCGCTTTAGCCGTCTTGCGGTTGAGCGCGGCGTTCATGATGTCGGCTTCGGTCTTGGCGCTGTCGCGGCGTTTCAGGTATTCGGCGATGGCTTTGTCGCCGGCGGCCTTATCCTTGAAATCCCATATTCCGTTCAATGCGCCTTCCATTAGCAGCGAATAGACGGAGGTTTCGATGGCCTGGCGCACGGCAAGTTGGCTGGGCTCGTTCACAGTGAAACCGGTTTCGGCTTCCAGCAGCTTGTCGATGGAGAGGTAGCGCGACACGCTGGCCGAGAGGCCGTAGGAGAAAATGGTTTTCGAGCTGGTGACGGAGAGCAGCACTTCGCCGGTTTGCACGCTGGTGGCGCGAAGATAGACGGTGACGATATCGCGGCGGTATTCGCTTGATCCGCCGATGCCGAAATAGCGCGCGCCGATGCCGCCGGTCATTACGTTGGAATCATAAAACACGATGCCGCCTTCCAGCAGCAGGCCGCCATATACCAGCGGGGGCAGGTTCGAAAGCTGCTGACCGCTGTCGCCGGGGTAATCCTGACGCATGGCGCGCACAATCGAGCGCTCCTGCAGCAGGTTTTTCAGCCCGCCGCGCTCGGTGACCATGAACCATTTGCGGTTGCCGGAATCGAGCAGCGCCTTGGTCAGCACCGAAAGCCCGCCCTTGGTGACGGCGCTGGAATATTCAGTCACTTTGTCGTTGCTTTTGAACTGGCCGGTCTGGTCGGTAAATTCATACACTGAAACGGGCACGCGCTGCACCGGCAGCGGCAGGCTTTTGAGGATTTCGCCGGAACGGGTGGTGTCCGTTACCTGCGCTTCGCTGACGCCGATATTATCGAATATGTCGGATTTAGTGCAGCCGGGCAGAACCAGCAGGACGGCAAGGCTTAAGCGTAAGATTTTTCTCATGGTTTCTTCTTATATTAAGGGAACGCGGATGGTAGTGATTTCACCGGTTACCTTGGTGAAGGTGATAATGCGGGTGGAGCCGTCGGTGGAGTAGCTGATGGTGCTGCCGTCGCCCAGGTCAAACGTGCCGGAGGAGGGGCTGGCGGCAAGCAGGCGGCCAGTGATCTGGCTGCTTAAGGAAAGCGCTACCGTATCCTGCACCACCTGGCCGAGTGAGCGCGAGGAAAGCAGGCTGGAATCCTGCCGCGGGGATTTTTTGGATAGTAAACCATTAGCATTCATCGCTGGATAAAAATATAGTGATCCAGGCGAAGAGAAAGATGGAGTATAGGTAAGCGTGGTGGCATGGGCAGCGCTTGCTGCAAGGAATAACGAGAGCGGAAGCAGGAAATTACGCATAACAACCTTTAATAAAATTTAATAAATTATGTACTATATATCTTATTTCTGTTCAATCATTTCTTCGGCTAATCCGTTTTGTTCTTTACGGAAATAATTAACATCGCCTTCCTGATCTCTATCTATTTGATTATCCGAACCTTCTTGCGTTACTTCCAGCTGCGTGGCCCGGCCTTTCTGATGGGATTTCACTTGGTTCCTGTCGCCGGATTGCTCGATAACGGCGCTGTTGGTATCCTCTTGCTGCGGATGGTTTTTGTCCGCATCCGGGGCCGTTTCCCGCTGATTTCGTGTCTTTAAGACCGGAATGGCATTTTCTTCGCCGAACTGCCCGCTGATGGCGGCCTTGGTGCGCCCGTAATTGCTGATGCGCGGATCATTAATAATCTGCTGCTGGAAGTCCTCGCCGGCGTTTTTCTGCTGGAGCAATTCCTGCTCCTTGCTTTCCTGCGGCGCTTTGGCCGATTGCCGGACGGTTACGCGGTTGCCGCCGCCAGCCTGCTCTATCATCACGCTGTTATAGGCGGCAATAGCAGGAGTGCAGAGCAGGCAAAGGCTAAAGAGTATAAGATGGCGCATACTTAAGTTTCTCCTGCGAATAATCTGTTTGAACACACCTATTGCTGATTATGCACATATTACCTTCTGTATTAAACTGCGTCATCCCTGCCTTGTGCGGAGATGACAAAGCAAAAAAGGCACGGTACGCATGGCGCACCGTGCCTTTTGCTTGTGCCATCGTCGCTTAGAACGAGCTTTGTGAGATGCTGGCGCTGTTGCCGTTGCCGAGCTGGGTCACGCCCAGTACGTTGCCGGTGCCGGCCTGCTGTACTTCGAGCACGTTATCGTTGCCCAGCTGGTCAAGATTCGCGTAGTTGTTGTAACCGTCCTGGCTCAGGTTGGTGGAGTTATTGATGCCGGTTTGCACCACATGCGCGATGTTTTCTTCACCGGAAGCGGTTACGCTGGCGTTGTTCATCTTGCCGTCCTGGCGGATCAGCACGAACTGCGAAGCGCCGTCCATGTTGATTTCCACGTTGTTGGCTTCAGACGAGGTGGAGCCGCTGCCGTTTTGCTGCACGTCCACCAGGTTGCTTGCGCCGTCAACATTGATGTTGAAGCTGTTGTCGCCGGTGTTGGTGACGTAGATTTCATTGGCTTCGCCGCCCACGGTCACGGAGCCGGAATTGCCGGCCACGTTGCTGGCCTGGGTCAGGTCGAGGGCGACGATGTTGCCTTCGCCGCTGGTTTCCACGATGGCTTCGTTGTTCCAGCCGGTTTCGGTGATATAGACGTCGTTGTAGCCTTCGCCATGCAGTTCAGCGTAGTTATGCTGGCCGGTCTGGGTGATAACGGCACTATTGCCTTCATCGCCCTGGTCGCCGGCGATGACGTTCTTGTCGCCGACCTGGGTGGCGGTCAGGGTATGGCCTTCGCCGTCCTGGTTGAATTCGATCTCGTTCTTGGTGCCTTCCTGGTTGCCGTAGAATTCGTTGCCATTGCCGTCTTGCGCAAAGTTGACGTAATTCTGCGTTCCAACCTGCTCCAGGTAGGCAACGTTATCGGCCGAAGCGCTGAAAGCGTACAGGGAAGCGGCGGTGCTCAGGGCGAGCAGGATATTCTTGGACATGGATGCATCCTCATAAAGAGTTAAAAATCAGTGAAACATAGTGTGTCTCATTGCCTGACTTAGACGCTTCTTTTTCATCCGTCCAGTAAATAAATTAATAAAAAAGTAACTTATGTTAAATTTATAAGGTTATAGGTGGCCATTTATACTTATTATATATAGGAGAAAGACATAACGGATTTTTACAAGCGTTTTGGCCGATATTTGAGCATTTATTCAGCAGAGATAAAATTTGATTTTCTATACCAGTAAGTATAGTATATTAAATTAATATACATAGCTTATAATATAACCTCATGCACCTGTACTTCTTCCTATGATCTCCGGTCGCCGTCGCATTGTTCTTCTGGGTATCGCCGGTATTGGGCTATTGAGCGCTGCCGCCTATTTCATCGCGAACCATCATATTGAAAAAACCGATGACGCGGCGCTGGACGCGCATATTGTGGCCATCAGTTCTAAAGTGGCGGGCTATGTCAGCCGGCTGCATGTGAATGATAACCAGCAGGTTAAGGAAGGCGACGTGCTGGTGGAGATTAACGATACGGATTACAGAAACCGTGTCGCCGCTGCCGAGGGCGATTATCTGGCCGCCAAGGCGCGCTATGAGCAATCCGTCTCCGGGCTGGAAAGCACGCGCGTATCCGCGCCTTCCGGTTTGGAAGCCGCGAAAGCGCAGGTGCAGTCCGCTCAGGCCGCATGGGAGAAAGCCTCTCGCGATTTAAAGCGCACGCAGGAAGTGGGCGACCTTGCGCGCAGTAAACAGGACCTCGATCACGCCATTGCCGAGGAACGCTCCGCACGCGCCGCGCTGGCCGACGCGCAGGCCCGCCTGCGCAGCGCTGAAACCGCGCCGCAGACCGTGGCCGCCGCCGCCTCTAACACCAAAAGCCTGGAAGCCGGGATGCGCAAAGCATGGGCGGACGTGGAACAGGCGCGGGAAGATTTGAAAAGCACAAAAATCCTCGCTCCTTATGCCGGAACCGTCACGCGCAAGGGCATCGAGGAGGGGGCGTACATGCAGCCGGGGCAGCAGATGTTCTGGCTGGTGGGCAACGACATATGGGTCACCGCCAATTTCAAGGAAACGCAACTCACCGACATGCGCCCTGGCCAGAAAGCGCATATCCACGTGGATGCTTATCCCGATCTCTATCTCACCGGCACGGTGGATAGCATCCAGAGCGGCACCGGCGCGCGCTTCTCCCTGTTCCCGCCGGAAAACGCCACCGGCAATTTCGTGAAAATCGTCCAGCGCGTGCCGGTGAAGATCCTGCTGGATAAAGCGGCGGACCCTGCGCTCGCGCTCGGGCCTGGCATGTCGGTGGTGGTGAAGGTGGAAACGGCTCCATGAACGCCGCCGCGCATCCCGAGACGAACGGGGTGAACCCGTGGCTGGTGGCGTTTGTGGTAAGCATCGCCACTTTCATGGAAGTGCTGGATACCACTATCACTAACGTATCGCTGTCGCACATCGCCGGAGAATTGGGTGCAAGTCCGGAGGAAAGCACCTGGGTGCTCACCTCCTACCTGGTCTCCAACGGTATCGTGCTGCCGCTCTCGGGCTGGCTTTCCAACGTGTTCGGGCGCAAGCGCTATTTCATGATGTGCATTGTTGCCTTTTCCGCTGCGTCGTTCGCGTGCGGGGCGGCGACGTCGCTTGGCATGCTGATCGTCTTCCGGTTGATTCAGGGGCTGGCGGGCGGCGGGCTACAGCCGACGCAGCAGGCGATTATTCTCGATGCGTTTCCGCCGGAAAAGCGGGCGGTGGTGTTCAGCATCACCGGCATCACCATGATCGTGGCCCCGATTATCGGGCCGACGCTGGGCGGCTTCATCACCGATAATTTCAGCTGGCGCTGGGTGTTTTTCATCAACGTGCCGGTGGGCATAATTGCGTTCCTGTTGGTAGGCAGGCTTGTGCATGACCCCAAGCACGCGGTGGCGCGCGGGTTCGGCTCCATCGATTATATTGGCCTTGGGTTGATTGCGCTGGGGCTGGGCTTATTGCAGATCATGCTGGACAAGGGCACGCAGGAAGACTGGTTTGGCAGTGATTTCATTCTCACCGTGTTTGTATTGAGCATGGTGAGCCTGATTTCTGCCATCTTATGGCTGCTGCGGCAGAAGGAGCCGATTGTCGATCTGCGCCTGCTGACAAGCCCTTCATTCGGCATCGGCTGCGTGCTGGTCTTTACCACCGGCTTCGTGCTCTACAGCACCAGCGCCCTGCTGCCACTGATGGTGCAGGCGGAATATGGCTATAACGCCACGCTGGCCGGGCTGGTGCTTTCGCCAGGCGGCATGGCCGTGGTGGTGCTGATGCCGCTGGTGGGAAAACTCACCGGGAAAGTGCCGCTGAAATATTTGATCGTCATCGGATTCACACTTACCTCCATCGGCACCTGGATGATGGCGCATATCACTCCGCAGGTGGATTACCGGACGTTCGTGTTCATGCGCATCGTGCAGGTGGCGGGGCTGCCGTTTTTGTTCATCCCCATCAGCACGCTGGCCTATTCCGGCATCTCGAAGGAGAAAAACAACAAGGCTTCGGCGCTCTATGCCTTATTCCGCAATCTTGGCGGCAGTATCGGCATTGCGCTGGCGGCGGCGTATTATACGCATCACCACCAGATACGGCATTTCCAACTTGCTGAAAACATGGACCCGGCCAGCCCTGTCTACCAGACGCATATCGGCCAGTTGGAGCGTCAATTCCTGTCGCTCGGCAGTTCAGCGCTTGATGCTGCGCAGCAAGCGGTGGGGCACATCTATTCCGAGTTGCTGCACCAATCGGCGATTTTAGCCTATCAGGATACGTTTCGCATCATGGCGATGGTTACGGGGATATTTGCTGTTGTCCTGCTCTTATCACCGCTGAAAAAACCATCCGCTCCTACTGCCGCCGTAGCGGCGCACTGAGCCTGTCACTAAAAATATTCCACCGTCATTGCGAGCGCAGCGAAGCAATGATGGTTTGTTTAAATACTTATACGCTGCGTAAACCAAGCTTTCGCTATTGCCACTGAATTATATTTTCCTGTAAGACGGTTATAAAAGTCGCAAGGAAAAAACATGCAGGATAGAAACGACGGGAAACCGCGCATCGTCATCATCGGGGCCGGGTTCGCCGGGTTGTTTTGCGCGAAGGGGTTGGCGAAGCAGAACGCGCATATTACTTTGATCGACCGGCAGAACCACCATCTGTTTCAGCCGCTGCTGTACCAGGTGGCGGCCGGCTTCCTTGGCATCAACGACGTGGCGCTGCCCATCCGCAGCCTGTTTCCCGCCAAAGGCAATGTGGATGTGGTGATGGAGGAGGTAACGGGCGTTGATACCAAGCAGCGCATCGTGCAGACCGGCATTCATCAATATCCGTATGATTATTTGCTGATCGCCACCGGCGCGCGCTATCATTTCTTCGGCAACGACCAGTGGGCGCCGCATGTGTGGGTGCTGAAGACGCTCTCGGACGCCATTGCCTTGCGCCAGCGCATCCTCACCACCTTCGAAAAGGCCGAGCTGGAAACTGATGAGCGCAAGCGCAAGGCGCTGCTGACCTATGTGGTGATCGGCGGCGGGCCGACCGGCGTGGAAATGGCCGGAGCGATTGCCGACGTGATCAACTACGCGCTGGAGCGCGAGTTCCGCCGCATCAAGGTTAGCGACACCCGCATCGTGCTGCTGGAGGCAGCGCCGCGCATCCTTGGCGGCATGCCGGAGAAGCTTTCCGAATATGCGCAGAAGGAGCTTGAGGAAAAGGGCGTGCAGGTGCTGTGCGGCGGAGCGGTGCGCAACATCAGCGAAGGGCGCGTGACCACGGCGGAGGAGCATATCGAAAGCGAAACCATCCTCTGGGCGGCGGGGGTGAAGGCGGTGCCGGTCTCCAACTGGATCGGCGTGGAGAGCGACCGGCGCGGTGCTATTCCCGTGCGCCCGGATTTATCGGTGGAAGGCATGCCGAACGTGTTCGTGGCCGGCGATGCCGCTACCTGCATGCAGGGCGACAAGCCGCTGCCCGCGCTTGCCTCGGTGGCCAAGCAACAGGGAAAATACATGGCAAAGCTGCTGCGCGCGCGCGTGCAGGGCAAGGAATACTCTAAGCCGTTCCGCTACCATGATCTCGGCACCATGGCCACCATCGGCCGCAATTCCGCCATCGCGGATTTCAACGGCATGACGTTCAGGGGCTGGAGCGCCTGGATGCTGTGGGGTTTCGTGCATATCTATTTCCTCACGGGTTTTCGCAACCGCGTGACGGTGTTTTTCACCTGGGTATGGACCTACCTTACCTACGGCATGGGCGCGCGCATTATCCTGCGCACGGGGCTGAAAGAGAAGCCGTGGACGTAATTTACCTCTCCCTTGAGGGGAGAAAGTTGCATTTGCTTAGCACTTTAGTGCTTGAGCCAAATGCTGGGTGAGGGTGACAGCGGTTCCGGCTCAATCGATAAGCCTTTCACCCCACCAAGCAATCCTAGGCGCAAGCGCTAAGGATTGCTATCCTCCCCCTTCCCGGGGGAGGGGAATCATACCGTCATCTGCACGCCAAGCTCCACCACGCGGCTGAGTGGCAGGTGGAAATAATCCGCCGCGTCGCTTGCGTTATTCGCCATGGCGATGAAAACGTGGTCCTGCCAGAGCGGCATGCCGAATTTCGCCGAGGGCACGATATTGCGGCGGGAAATGAAGAACGAGGCGCGCATGATATCCAGCTCGATGTTGAAATATTTCAGCCGCCGCAGGGCGCGGATGACGTTGGGCGGCTCCATATAGCCGTAGCAGAGGTGCAGGCGGGTGAAATCGTCGCTGATCGGCTCTACCCGCAGGCGCTCCTCATCTGTAATATAAGGCTGGTTGGCGTAGTGCAGGGTGAGCAGGTAATTATGCCCATGCAGAACATGGTTGTGCTTGAGGTTCTGCACCAGCGCCGACGGGGCATAGTCGGTGTTGCTGGTGAAATACAGCGCCGTTCCCTCCACCCGCGTGATACTGCGCTGCTTCACGTCGGCCAGTAACCGTTCCATGGAGTTATTCGGGTCATGTGCCTGCTCCAGCAGCGAGCGGTTGCCTTTCACCCATATATACATAAGCAAAATCAGGCAGATCGAAATCAGTATTGGGATAAAGCCGCCGGCCAGAAGCTTGGTCATGTTGGCGCTTAGGAAGGTGAGGTCGATTATCAACAGGGGCAGGGCGATGGCCAGCGCCAGCGGCAGCGGCCAGCGCCAGCATTGGCGCATTACCACGAAGGCGAGCAGGGCGGTAATGACCATAGTGCCGGTGACGGCGATGCCGTAGGCGGCGGCAAGCGCGCTGGAGGAGCGGAAGAACTCAATTAGTCCGATCACGCCGAGCAATAATAGCCAATTAACACGCGGAATATATATCTGTCCGGCCTGATGGGCGGAAGTGTACCTGATCAGCATGCGCGGCATCAGCCCCAGTTGCACGGCCTGGTGTGTGAGCGAAAACGCGCCGGTAATCACCGCCTGACTGGCGATGACGGTAGCGATGGTGGCAAGGATTACCATCGGCGCCAGCGCCCATTCGGGGTAAAGCATGAAGAACACGTTCTCCGCTGCTTCCGGGTGCGCCAGCACCAGCGCCGCCTGCCCGAAATAGTTGAGGATCAGCGCCGGCATTACTAGAGAAAACCACGCCAGCCGGATCGGCTTCTTGCCGAAATGGCCGAGATCGGCATAAAGCGCCTCCGCGCCGGTGACCGCCAGGAATACAGAGCCCAGCGCAATCAGGCTTGCCATGCCGTGATGGGTGAGGAAATAGAGCGCGTGATACGGGTTCACCGCCTTCCACACCTGCGGTGAATCGGCAAGGTGAATGATGCCCCCGGCGGCCAACGCCACGAACCATAGCGCCATGATGGGGCCAAAAAATTTCGAGACATGCTCGGTGCCGTGGAACTGCACGGCGAATAGCAAACCCATGATGACCAGCGCAATCGGCACCACGTAAGGTTGCAGCGTTTCTGTCACCAGCTTCACGCCCTCCACAGCGGAGAGCACCGAGATGGCGGGGGTGATGACCGCATCGCCGTAAAACAGCGAGGCGCCGGCCATACCTAGCATCATTACCCATTTGGTTCTGCCGCCGGTGGCATCCTGCGCGAGCGCCATCAGAGAGAGAATGCCACCTTCGCCGTGATTGTCGGCGCGCAGCAGCAGCAGCACATATTTTAAAGTTACAACCACGATTAGCGTCCACAGAATCAGCGAGAGCAGGCCGATAACCATCTCCGGAGCCAGCGTGCCGCTGATGCGGGCGGCTTCCGCCAGCGATTCACGAAAGGCATAAAGCGGGCTGGTGCCGATATCGCCGTACACCACGCCGATAGAGCCAAGGGTTAAACCGATCAGCTTATGCCGGGAGGCGGTGTTCATAATCAAATAGCTCCATGTAAGGTGACAGGTCTTTCCCGTCGTCCTCGGCGATGCGTAGCATCGTCCGGGGATCCATCTCTCCGCCTGCGCCCGCTGAGAGATAGGTCCCCGGACGGCCCTGCGGGCCGCCGAGGACGACG
>CAYPEF010000029.1:0-19160 GCA_964409675.1 uncultured Rickettsiales bacterium
CCTGGGACGACTGGCACCACCTCTCCGCCATCACCCCCGACCCCATCACCCCGGCACAACTGCACGCCATGCAGAAGAAACAATGGCAGGATCTGGTGATACGCACGCGGCTGCATCAGGAGAGTGCGCGGCAGCGGTGGGATGGATAAAAATATAGTTTCTACACGACTAATTCTTATTTAAATGTCTGTTAAGCACTATATTTTTACGTTTTTGGGCAAGACAAAACAGAATTATAACCGCTTGGATTGGTCGGAAATGGCATGTAGGGAGTACACATAATCTATTAAAGAGATTACCTTACTCATCCATATAAGCGTAGTCCTCCTGCTGCATAAGTGCATCAATGTCAATATGCTCTTCTGGTACTATACCGAAGTACTCAATTGGGTCTTCAATTTCTGTAACTGCATATGTTGCGCCAAGGTTGGCTATATGTAGCTCTGTAAAAGGATGAAGACGCAAGTCGCATACGAAGCAGCGAAATGTTTTAGGGAGTACACGTTTCTCGACGGTAATCTCACCGTCAATTAATTTAGGTTCACCTGTATCTGTTACCTGCCCAAGCATCACACCGTCACTATCACATGCGGGGCATTTGCATTTCTTAGTAAGAGCGTGAGCTAGTACATCATCAACTTTAGTTTTAGCTAGGGCGCGTTTCTCTTCTAAGGTTTTACTGGGTAACTGTCCTACCCACTCTTTGCATCGACTGATTTTCTTTAAAACCTCTCTCTTAGTTTCTGCCGTCCTCTCTTGGAGCATATGTTTAGCGCGAGTTGCTACCTCACTACCTAAATAGTCCTCAATAGGCCTTTCCAAGTAATTTAACAGTACGTCTACTATTGAATAAAAATCTGGTTGCCAACTACTCTCGGCAAGCGCATGAAAAGCAGCTTCCCCGCTATGAAGTTCAGCATTGCGTAGTTCCGTCATCTTAGTAGCAGTCTCGGTATGTTCTTTTTCGAATTGAGGAATATAAGTTTGGCAACGAGAAATAATTATTTGTGTTGCAATCGACTTTGGTGATTTTCCTGTATTCTCACCGCATGCATATAAGAGGTTATTTTCATCGCGGGGGTCAGCCAACAAAATGGGATGCTTTTTAGCTAAGGCGGCCCTGCATAGAAGTTCCAATGATAACGTGGCCCAGAAAGGGAACAATTCAGAAGACGCGTGTTCTCTAACGCCTCTTTGCATAAAGGCTTTTGCTTTGTTATAAAGAAACTCTTCGCTCCAATTCATTACATTACCCAACATCTTTCTAATGTACGATTACCAATATATTTTACATGTGTTACCTGTCCTCTGCCATGCAGCACCCGCCAGTTGTTTATAGCAATGATCTTTTCTTCTACCCATTGAATCTTTTTGATTTTTGCTTTTTCTAAAAGCGTTTCTATCGCCTTCTCTAGCTCTACCTTTGCTATTGGTGGATAAACCATGCAGCATGGATTATAACGAATAAATTCAGTGCGATTTAAACCAGCCCTGTTTAAGATAGGCGAATAGAATCGTGTCGCCCCTAAATTAAAAATTATCGGGGTGTTAGCTAATAAAGAGTAATCTTTAGAGCCTTCTTCCGGCCAACTAACAACATTAATATCCGTGGACTGCTGACTTTTATCTAAATCTAATGCCCGTAACAGAAGAATATTTGGGGGAACCGGGAATCCTACCCCATCCGTATGAAATGGGAATGCTCCATATCCAAACCTTGAGGATAAAGAATTTGTAACAGAATCGGCTTTTTTTTGTTTAAGGACAGTAGTCAAATTACCTTTTGCATCAGGCAAAATGGTTCCAATATTTGCAGCAAATTCAGCTAATGAGTAGGTAGTAGGTAGGCATATTTCCAACCAGCCTTTTTCAATAATTTCCTGCCTACATTTATATCCATTGGGTATTTGAATCATGCCAATGCATTTTCGTTTGAATAGGTGCTGAGTAAACAAGCTCAAACTAAGTTTTACTCGAACCGCCATTTATGGCATATCAAATTGTGTACTCGGCGTGTACTCAACGGAACATCGTTTAAGTCGTCTCCTCCGCAAAGCGGCGGAAAATATGGTCGGGGAGACAGGATTCGAACCTGCGACCCTCTGGTCCCAAACCAGATGCGCTACCGGGCTGCGCTACTCCCCGAAATATATGCCGGAAATATTGTCGGTTGCCAGATGTTTGCCAGCAGCCTAGAATGCGGTGCGTAAACGCAGCCGTTCGCACCCCTCTTATACCACCCTTAACCTCCTGACAACCGGCAATCTGAGCTTATGATGCAATTCCGTGGAATTTATACCGCCCTCATCACCCCCTTCAAAAACGGCCAGGTGGACGACCAGGCCTTCCAGGCCTTCGTGGACTGGCAGATCAAGGAGGGGGTGCACGGCCTCGTGCCCTGCGGCACCACCGGCGAATCGCCCACGCTTTCCTACGAGGAACACAAGCGTGTAATTGAGCTGTGCATCGAGGTGGCGAAAAAGCGCGTGCCGGTGATGGCCGGCACCGGGGCCAATTCCACCGAGGAAGCCATCATGTTCACCCGCCACGCCAAGGAAGCCGGGGCGGATGCGGCGCTGGTGGTGGCGCCCTATTATAACAAGCCGACGCAGGAAGGCATCTACCAGCATTACAAGGCCATCCATGACGCGGTGGAGATTCCGATCATCATTTATAACATCCCGGGCCGCAGCGTGGTGAATATCACCGATGAAACGCTGGCGCGCTTGAGTCAGCTGCCTAACATCGCCGGCGTGAAAGACGCCACCGGCGACTTGGCGCGCGTCTATACGCTGCGCGCCTTGGCGGGCGCAAGCTTCCAGCAGCTTTCCGGCGAGGATATGACGGCGATTGCGTTTAATGCTTCCGGTGGGCAGGGCTGCGTGTCGGTAACGGCAAACATCGCCCCGCGCGCCTGCGCACAGGTGCAGGAAGCCACGCTCAAAGGCGATTATGCCGGAGCGCTCGCGCTGCATGACGCGCTGGTGCCGCTGCACAGCGTGATGTTCTGCGAGACTAGCCCGGCGCCGGTAAAGTTCGCGGCGGGCCTGATGGGAATCTGTTCGCCGGAGTTGCGTTTACCGCTTGTGTTGCCGTCGGCAGAGAATCAAACACGCATTCGTGAAGTTTTAGTTAATTTGGGCTTGCACTAATTAGTGATTTGCTTTTTATTTGCCCTACAACAGTTGGAACATGGCTAACAAGAATACATCTCCGAAGACGAACGCACCCGGCGCGCCGGTGGCGGTGAATCGCAAGGCGCGGTTTGAATACGCGATCGAGGAGGAGATGGAAGCAGGCCTTGTTCTGACTGGCACCGAAGTCAAGCCGGTTCGTGCAGGCAAAGTGAATATCAACGATGCCTATGCCGGGGAGAAGGGGGGAGAGATCTGGCTCTTCAACGCGATCATCAATGAGTATGAACGCGGCAACCGCTTCAACCACGAACCGCGCCGCCCGCGCAAGCTTCTGCTGCAGAAAAAGCAGGTGAAGAAGCTGATCGGTCGGCTGAAAGTGAAGGGAACGACGCTGATTCCGCTCTCCCTCTACTTCAACAATCGCGGGTTCGCGAAGCTGAAGATAGGGTTGGCCACGGGCAAGAAGCAGTACGAAAAACGCGAAGCCATCCGCGACCGTGACTGGAAGCGCGAACAGGCGAGGATCATGAAGAATAAATAGGTGAGGGAACCATGCTTGATGTAATCACCGATTTCTGGAAGCCATCGCGTAAAGCGGTGCTGGAGACTCCGCTGGATCTGGAAGGGCTGCGCATCGGCAGCAGCATTGGGTTCGGATTCGTGCCGCAATCCACACTTAGCGGCAAGCGCTTTACGGTGAGCGCCATCAATACCTACCAGTTCGGCGAAGAACGCCTTACGTCTTTTGTACTCTCCCATGACGGGTCGGACACCGCCTCCATGATCGTGGCGGAAGCAGAAGGCGAGAAATACCTGGCCTTATCGCGGCGCATTCCGGAAGCGGATCGCAACGCCATGTTCGGCGCCAAGCATCTGGACGATGCGCTAAGTGACGCCGAAAATAAGCGTATCCAATGCAATGCGGTGGAGACCATATGGAAACAATGGACCGCCGGGAATTATAAAAAAGAAATTCACCGGCTGAGCGGAAAGCTCACAACCGGCGATTACCGCACTTTCGCCACGCTTCCTGCCGACGCCCCCACCCAGTCGTTCGATTATACGCTGTTTGTGAGCGATAATAACGAATACGCTATCGAAGCCGAGCGCTACAGCGACGGAAAACTGGAGCTTTATGCCACTATCTACCGCCGGATATCCGATATCGGCGAAGTGCAGCATATGGGCCATGAGGAGAAAACCTCCGGCATTCCCGCGCTGGAAACCACGCCCGTCCCGGCAATAGAAACGCCTGCCGACACTAAAGCCCAGGCAGCAGAAGAGATTTCAGCATCTATTTCCGTAAGCGCAGCGAATGAATCGCCGGTGCCGGCTGATATCGCCCCCACTGCCGAAGCCGTCAAACCACTGACGCCGCCGGAGACACCCAAGGCGCTTGAGCCTGTTATTCCAAGCAAAACAACCACGGAGACAAAAAATATGGCTATTTTTAACCCGCTTTCCAGCCTTCAGAAGAATGAGAACATTAATGGTGTCGGTGCTCATGCCGCATCGCAGGCAGAAAATGATTCCTCTATCCGTGCATCCACGCCGAGCGCACCCGTACCCAGCCTTTCTGCCGGTGAAGCAGCTCTCGGCGCATCAGTAAAGACGCAGATTCCCGATACTTATGCAAAACAGGAGGTTAAAGCCGTGTCAACCCGCAATGGAATAGATCTGGAGAACGAGGCGATCGAGTGCGATCTGCGCGTTGCCAATAAAATCATCGAAGAGGCCATCCGCAATGAGCTACGCCTCTCGGACGTGGTTCGCCGCATCATCGCCCTGCCGGTGGCCTATCCTGAATCGGTACAGATCCCGGTCACCCTGTCGGATGCCGATTTCCAGCTGCTGGCTATCCGCTACGGCATCCCTGCCACCGACCGCACTACTATTAAGAATAAAATCATTGAAGAAATCAATGACTTCTCCGGCAATAAAAAACAGTAAAAATCGTTAGCTGAGCTTATCTCATCTTTCTGCCCCTGCCATCGTGCGGGGGTTTTTTTTGTCTATTAATAAGATAAAATTAATTTTTATATTAATTCCTTTGAATCAGTATTTAATAAATATTTAAACTAAATTACGCTATACTATGGAAAAATTAATGGGGAAGATGAATGTCAAATATTGTGGATGAAGAGAAAATAAAGGAAACTCCATCCGTATCCGAAATATTAAACACGCAAGTTGGCGGAGCCTTCGCTAAAGGCAGTCATCCCACTAACACGGCAGATGCACTTCCACGCCCATTGACTATAATGGTAAGTATTGGCCGGCAAGTCGCTAAAGACATCATCAGCCTTTCAACTGACTTACATGACATGGATCCTGCGGCCTTCACCAAAGCCCATCCTGTAGCGGCAAGCATTATGAATGCTCAGGCCCATAAGACGATTACACAGGCCCATGGCGCAACCGATGTAGCACACGCACCCCAAGGCCCTCAAAACGTTCCGGGCACTGGTCCAGATTCCGGCAAACATGGTCGTTGATAAGCACTAGTATAAGGCGGCACATGTATATCCCTCCGAAAATTCCCTCTATTGAAATTGAACCGGACCAGGTCTGCTCCATTATGTTACTCACACATGGCTTGCAGATGAATGGTCAGCCGTTTTGGGCATATATGTGTATTAAATCTAACATGGCGAAGGCTTTCCTCGATGCGCAGAAGCGCGGTGATTTTCAACTGGAGGATTATGGCACCATTTTGGAATGGGGAGAGGGGCAGAACCCGCCCAAAGACATTGCCGTGCGTATGGAGCGCGATTTCGGCATGCGCCATGATTATGAAAAAATGCTCACTAAAGCGGTGGAATTATTCGCCTGATACCCCATTGGGCGCCTGCACGCCATATCATACCGCTTGTTCAATCACTGACTTACGATACGTTTCGCCACCCAAGCCTCAAGCGACGATGTGTCGATCGAGACGGCAAAATTATCGACCGATCCCTGTATATTAACTGGAAGATTGGGAATCGTTTCCGAGCTTAGCTGCGGGAAATTGAATTTTGTCGCCAGATTGACCCGCATGGTCAGCACATCCATCTCGCCTTCCAGATATGCATTGGTCGGGCCGCTTTTAAGCCTGATGCCTGGTGTTCGCATCACGCCGTTCTGCATATTAATGTTGCCGTCAATAGCAAAATCCGTACGGCCGTTATATATCAGTTTATTAATGCTGCTGACTACATCGGAAGTAGAGCGCGCTGCTTGAACGGCGCTCAATATGCCATCGATATTCAAACCCTCCACCTTGATTCCGCGCCCGCTCATGACCAGTTTTACTTCCGCCTGCGATACCCATGAAAGGAAATGAATGCCGGCGGTGGAGAGATATCCGCTGAAGCTCATGCGCCCATCCAGCATATCAGTGCCGGGTATGTTTTTCAGCAGTTCCTTCAGATCGATGTTGTAGAGCATAAAATTTAAAGTAACACCGGGCACTTTGCCGCCTACCAGTGAACCCGTTGCCTCCACTTTGCCACCAAACTTGTCAAACGTGAAATTCTGGATTTTAAATTCCTGGTCCTGCAGCCTTGCCTTCATGCGGAAATTAGGAAAATCGATGCCGTCATAAATTAACGAGTTGATGCTGATATCAAAATTCCCTGTCAGCGCGATCATCCAGGAAAAGTCGAATAGCTCTTCCGACCATTTTTTGGGCGTAGCACTGAGATCAACCAGCGGTTCACGCTTTTTAGCGCTTTGCGAATCCAGATAATTCGTATTGAAATAAGGCATGTTGAGCACCAGATCAACCCGCGGGCGGTCACTGGAAACATCCAATTTGAAAGAGGCATCCAGCGAGCCATCTGGGTAGTACATCCGAACGCTCATCAGGTTAAGCTCATTTTTCTTGGCATAAAGGCGCAAGGAAGCCGTTTGCCCCAAACGTTCAAGAAAGGTAAAATTCTCAAATGATACTTTGAAATCGATTATGTATCCCAGCCGCTTCAGCCAGCCATAATCCGTGGTTTTTACATTGAAGAACTGAAACTCAGACGGCCCGCTTTCCTCCTGCGCAGTACGCCAGATATCCCGGAAATAATCGAGGTTGGTGCCTTTGAAATGTATTTCTGCTTCCACGCGTGGAGTGGCTTCGAAATACGTCACCATGCCGCCGTTCAGATCGAGGTCGCCGATTTTAAGATTGGCTTCCGATAGGCGCATCAACTCCTGCGATATGAAAATATTCGCTTTGGCGTAAAACTCTCCGAAGCTTTGCTTGGGAAGCGATTCGGCGGCGCTATCGAAAAAAGTCAGCGTATCGCGCAGCTGCTCCCCACGGATTTCGGTGCTTCCCTCAAAACGCATCCCCTGAATTTGCTTGGTCACGATACCGAACATAGATAAAGTGGCATTTCCGGGAAGCTGCGCCTTCAGCTCGTTAAGCGTCATGATACCGTCTGACAGTTCGGTATTTACCGTAATGTTTTTATATTGGCGCTCGCTGTAATTCAGCGTATCGATCGCAAGGTCCAGCAAGATAATTGATTTTTTAGGAAATGGATTATCAATGTCGGCCTGGTTAAACCCACTTTTGCCCATGGCATGCTTGGTCTCGGTCAGCAGGAGAGAGGAAAACCGGCTCCAGGGGGCCGTGTTGAAAGAATCCAGCTTTGCCTTGATATCGAATTGAGGAACTTTGTCTTCCCAATTTGCTTTAATGCTTGCATTGCCTTTGCTGTCGCCAAGCATAATATCCGCGCTTTCCATCTGTGCGTGCTCAGGCATCAGCATAAGTTTGCCTTTAATGGTAAAAGGCATTTTTTCTGTGTTAACGTTTTGCGTCTTGGAAAAGACGAACTGGGAGAACATCGATGCGTTGTCTGACGCCGTGCCGGACGACGCTTGCTCGCCAGCGTTTGCCGGGGCAGGGGAGGGATCTTTCTTTTCACTCAGCAGGAACACGCCAATATCGGGAATAACGGCGTCGACCTGGCCATCAATGGAAAGCGCATTATCGTCGTCATTGCTGCGCGTGGCTTCGTATTTTACCTTGTTGCCATTATCCTGGCTAATATCCAGCAACACTGCCGCGCCCTTATCAAAGCCAAAATTCAGGGTGAATTTTGTTGGCATGGAGTGAAGTGTAAAACTGCCGCTCGATTCCACTGTGCGCCTGCCGGTACCTACAATGTTCAGGCCCAGGTTTTCAATACGCTCCGTAACGGTACGCTCAGGGGTGGAGATAAGTATTTTTCCGCCTTCGGCATTAATCCTGAACGGTGCGCTGGCTGCGCCGGGAGTCTCAGTCGGGGCTTTCAGCGCTTCATTTATTCCAGACAGCATTCCGCTCCATGCAATGGTTCCGTCCGCTGCGCGCTGAACGTCAATCATCGGATTGTAAAAAGTCACAAAGCTGATATGCGGGCTGCTGCTGAACGCTTCCGACCATTGTATGCCCAGCCGCACCGCATCGATGCGCACCTCCGGCGCCGCCAAGCCGTCTTCTTTGGCAGAAGCCAGTTCCAGACCGGAAAACTGCAGGTAAGGATTAGGGAAAATGCCGACATTCACCCCTCCCATCACCTTTAATTCCCGCCCGGTGACCATCTTGGCTTTTTCTTCAAGCTGCTGACGATACTGATCCTTGTCGATCAGGGACAGGATCACGTTCAGCGCGATGATAACCGCCAGCAGGGGAATGCCGATAAGCGCCGCTATAATTTTGAATATTTTCTGCACTGTACCTGGATAATCGCTTCGGATGAATGGAGCCAACCCTAATAATATAGGCCTACCGATAAAGATTTCACTAATTATGCATATAAATCTAGGGATAAATGCATTTAATTTAGTGTTAACGCAGGAATGCGCATTCAATAATTAATGGGCATTAACCACATGCTTATTCCTGCACGCATCAGGCAATAAAAATATCTTTCTGTCTTGATGCAGATCAAAGCCCGCTCTGGTCAGCGCGCTTAAAGCATTGTCAATGCATAACCACATGAAAGTTATTATGCTATGAACGGCATATTCCTCTTCTGCGATCATCAAAACCATCTTCAGCCCTTTGCGGCGGCTTCCACCGCATCCTCCTGCATATAACATGCCAAACGGCCCCCTCACAAACGCAAGCACATAATAACTCCCGCATGTAAAACTCAAGGAGATCAACCATGATGCCCGTCACCGCAAAGCCGCAAACCACCCAGGAGCCGCCCTATTTCGATACGCTCCCGCCCGAGCAGCGCAACGCGCTGATGCGGCGCAAATTCATGGAAACCGGTCGTTTCCACCAGGATTTCGGCAAGGACTGGGCTAATCTTCCCTGCGAACCGTTCGGCACGCTGTTGCGGCAGGAGGTAATCCGCATTCTTGAAAGCAAGGGCGTCGATGTCCCTGCCGGCGCGCTGGAGTCGCTGCATGAGCATATCTCACCGGAATTGAAAGCATACGGCTTCAATGACGGCGTGAACAAAATCTCCACCCTGCTGTACGACACCGACGCCGCCTTCATGCAGAACTACCTGCGCTTCATCAGGGAATGCGTGCAGAAGCATTTTCCATACCCATTCCTTTTCCAGGCTATCCCCACCATCCGCATCCACTGCCCGGATGGCGAGAACAGCCACCATTACCCGCGCTACCACACCGACATTAATTACGGCCACCCGCCGGAGGAAATCAATTTGTGGATTCCGCTCACCCACCCCGTCGCCCCGCAGCAGCACGGCTTCCGCATGATGTCGCTGGAACAGTCGCGCGAGGTGCTGGAGCCGTTCGATTACGCCTTCGCCCCCTTTATTGAGCAAGCCATCAGCAGCAGGGAATTCAACACCCGCCTGAATGCCTTCTCGCCGCAGGTGGCAACGCCGCTGGGCAGCATCTTCGCCTTCGATTCGCGCTGCATCCACACCGCCGAGGCGATGGTTGCGCATACACGCGTCTCCATCGACATCCGCATCATGCACAAGGCCGACTATGCCGCTTCCGAGGTGCGCTACCAGGGCGTCGGGCGGCGCAAAATCCGTTATGTTCCCGGCGAAGCCTATCACGCCTGCCTGTCCACCGAACTGTAAGGAGCGCGCATGAGCGTCATCAGCGATTACGAAACGCAAGGCTACGCCGTGGTGGATGACTTCCTGCCGCGCGAGACCGCCCTCCAGCTCAACCGCCTCTACACCGCCGAGCGCGACTGGGAGCAGCACGACCAGCTGCGCGAGCAGCACTACCAGCACGTATTCAACATGCACGCCGACTGCCTTCCTTCCGTGCAGGAGCATTACCGCGCCAGCTTCGGCCGCTCCCGCCGCCTGGAAGGGGACCCGGCATTCACCGACGCCTTCCAGCACGTCGTCAAACCCGCGATGGAACGCGCGCTCTCGCTCACCCTCAGCCACTGCGACACGCGCTGTTACCGCCTGCTGCGCGGCGATTACTACCGCACCCATATCGACGACTATGCCGGCGATGTCGGCCTGATATATTACTTAAACACCCGCTGGGTATGGGACTGGGGCGGCATCCTACACGTCTGCCACGACGACGCCGAAGCCGACCGCGACGTCGCCTCCATCCTCCCCAAATTCAACCGCGCCGTCCTCATCAACCACAAACTCTTCCGCTTCCCGCATTTCATCAGCTCCGTGGAGCCCTGGGCACAGGAACCGAGATATACGATTATCGGGTTTAATCGGGTGTAAGCGCACGAAAAACATTTATACTAATATTATTAGTGGTAACATATCGCTTATAGTGAAGAAAACGGTATGTAAGTTAGTATGCTTATAGAATGTCCGAAATGTAAAGCTCGTGTAGACGGGCAAATATATGCTCAATTAGGTGCATATCCTGAAGATGAACCTTACTATCAAGTTAGTTTATTAAGATGCCCTTCTTGTTTAATGCCTTTAATAGGGTATCAAGATTTTTTAGGTTTCGATCCTTTTGATTCAGGCGCGAGTATGTGGACTGCTGAATCATCGCGTGTGTGGCCTTTCCCATCAATAAACTTACCACACTCAATTCCAACAGCTATACGTAATTCATTAGAAGAATCAGATAAATGCATTCGAGCGGGTGCTTTCACCGCGAGCATCAGCATGAGTGGACGTGCCCTAGAAGCAATGTGCCGCCATTTTAATACAAAAAGCCAATATCTTAGTGGCGGATTAAAAGAGCTTCTTGATCGGGAAATAATAGATAAGCGTATATATCAATGGGGAGAAGAACTGCGTAAAAATCGAAATTTAGCAGCACACGCTACAGATGAAAACTTCACTCATAATGACGCAGAAGATCAATTTAATTTTACAACTGCTATATGTGATTACGTTTTCGTACTTAATGAGAAATTTGATGCTTATATGAAGCGTCGAAATGGAAAAAACAAATGAATGATTTCAACTTAATGCGCTTGGTGACCCCTACGGGAATTGAACCCGTGTTTCAGCCTTGAGAGGGCCGTGTCCTAACCGCTAGACGAAGGGGCCGTGCCGGGCGCGGAGTCGGTGGAAGCAGGCACTATAAGCAACATCAGCGCGGATGCAAGCCGCAAGCCATGCGCCGTGCTCCATGGCCCGGCGAGGGGAGCGGAATGCGGGTTGACGTTGCGCGGGAACTGCATCATATCTCTCAGGACCCGCGCTTCATCCCGAACCCTTCCGGAGGCCCCATGCGTTCATCTGTGCTTGCCCTGCTGACTACCATCGCTTTTTCCGCCCCCGTAGCGTCCCATGCGGCGCCAGTGTACCAGTTCGATAAAACGCACACCAACATCACCTGGTCGGCCAATCATTTCGGCTTCTCCAACCCCTCCGGCAAGTGGATGGACGTGGACGGCTCGCTGGAGCTGGACGAACAGACCCCCGCTAATTCCAAGGTGGACGCTACCATCACCATCGGCTCCCTCATCACCGGCTATGACAAGTTCGACGCGCACCTGAAAAGCGCCGATTTCTTCGACGCCGAAAAATTCCCCACTGCGCGTTTCGTGAGCACCAAAGTCACCCCCACCGGCGCGAACACCGCGAACGTGGACGGCAATCTCACCCTGCACGGCGTCACCAAGCCGGTCACGCTGATGGTAACGCTGAATAAAATCGGCGAAAACCCCATAAACAAAAAGAAAACCGCCGGCTTCTCCGCCACCACCACCCTCAAGCGCTCCGACTTCGGCATCAATTACGCCATCCCCGGCGTGAGCGACGAGGTAAAAATCGCCATCGAGACGGAACTCAACCTCAACATGCCGAAATAGCAGCATGCAGTGGCGCAATACCGAAACCAGCTTCGGCGCGGTGCATAAGCTCCTGCACTGGAGCATCGCCGCGCTGATCATCTTCATGCTGGCGCTGGGGCTGTATATGGGAGAGGTGCCGATGGGGCCGGATAAATACCGGCTCTACGGCCTGCACAAGGCCACCGGCATGGTGGTGCTGCTGCTGGCCGGGCTGCGGCTGGCATGGCGGCTGGTCAATGCCGTTCCGCCGCTTCCCGCCAACACCCCGCGCTGGCAGCGCCTGCTGGCCAATATCGTGCACAAGCTGCTTTACGTGATGATGTTCGCCATGCCCATCACCGGCTGGATTATCAGCTCGGCGGCGGGGTTCCCGGTGTCGGTGTACGGCCTGTTCACCGTGCCCGTCATCACCGCGCCCGACAAGGCGCTGATGCATGACATGGGCGAGGTGCATGAAAACCTCGCCTGGATACTCATGGCGCTGATCGCCATGCATGCCGGTGCGGCGCTGATGCATCATTTTATGTATAAAGATAATATCCTGCGGAGAATGCTGCCATGCGTAAAGCCCTTGCCGCCATCTGCCTGATCGTTTTGCCGGCGCTGCCCGCCCATGCGGAAGCGCCGCGCTGGAACGTAGATAACGCCAAAAGCGCCATTGAGTTCACCGCCATTCAGAACAATGCGCCCATTAAGGGAAGCTTCACGCAGTGGAGCGCCAATATCGCCTTCGACCCTGAGCAGCTCGCCCAAAGCAGCGCCACCATCACCATCCATACCGGCAGCGTCACCACCAGTTACGACGAAGTAGCCGAAACCCTGAAAACCCCCGACTGGTTCAACACCGCCGCTTTCCCGGATGCGGTATTCAAGGCCACCACCTTCCGCTCCCTCGGCGGCAATAAATATGAAGCCGAAGGAACGCTGACGCTGCGGGACATTTCACAACCCGTCACGCTCGCGTTCACGCTGGATGAATTCAGCGCCACCAATGCCTCTATCACCGGCACCGCCAGACTCAAGCGCACCGCCTTCGGCATAGGGCAGGGGGAATGGAAGGATACCGGCGCGATAAAGGATGAAGTGCAGGTAAATGTGCGCGTGGCAGCCACGCGCATCAACCCATAGCTATTCCCGTCATCCTTAGCGGCGCATTAGGATAACAGCGTCACCATTCCAAGCACAGCGAACAGCAGCGCCGCCAGCGAATGCATCAGCCGCATGGGGATTCTGTCCAGAATCTTCCTGCCCAGCAGCACGGCGGGGATATTGGCAAGCATCATCCCCAGCGTCGTGCCCGCCACCACGGCTAGCAGCGCGGAATATTTCGCCGCCAGCGTAATCGTCGCCAGCTGCGTCTTGTCGCCGTTCTCCGCCAGAAAAAACGCCAGCGCCGTGGCCAGGAATGCGCTTGCCTTAGCGGTTTTGGGCGCGTCTTGCATTTTATCGGGAATGAGCGCCCATACCGCCGCAACCAGAAATGCAACGCCGGTAATCCAGCGCATCATTTCCGGGTTCAGCGCATCGCTCAGCCATGCGCCCACCCATCCGGCAGCGGCATGGTTCAGAAGCGTTGCCACGAAAATCCCCAGAATGATCGGCATCGGCTGGCGGAACCGCGCCGCTAGCAGCATGGCCAGCAATTGCGTCTTGTCGCCCATCTCGGCAACGAACACGGAAACAGTGGAAATCAGAAACGGGTCCATAACGATAATAAGGGCACGGGCGGGACACACCAATGGCAAGGCCTCCCCGCCCATGCCGGTACGGAAAGCCGTTGCCAAAGGTCTCGCCAGACAGGAAAACTCCCTGCCAGAACCGCCATGCGCATCCGCGCAAGTATGTTGACGGTCCTTCCTTGTAATCAGGCGGCTACTCCCCTAAGGACGGCTAAGATGTATCGTTTTCCCCCCGCAAAGTCAATCCGTGCAACGTCAATAAACGTAGGTTTTTCTATCTCAAAGCTTACTATGCTCGCAATGACAGCAAATAGGCCATTCCATCACATATAATATTGCCGCCGCCGGTAAAAGCTATGTATATGGGCGGATATTGTCATCCGTACCAACATGAGCCATTCGTGCAGGAACCCATATCCACCGCGCCCAGACAAAAAATCCTCAGCCTTGAAGTGGCGCGCGGAATCGCCGCGATGCTGGTGGTGATGCATCATGCGGCACGGTTTTTTGAGCAGCCGCGCTACGGCGGAACCGTACTGTTCGGCGGTATATTCGGCGAGTTTCATTTCGCGGTGGATTTTTTCTTTGTCCTGAGCGGCTTCATCATCGCCTGGGTGCACTGGGATGAAATCGGCCAGCGCAACCGGCTGGGGCATTACGCGCAGCGGCGCTTCACGCGCGTCTATCCGCCGTACTGGGCAGTGCTGATTCCGCTGGTTATCCTGTACCAGATATTCCCGCAGGCCGGGCTGGATTCGCAGCGCGATTGGGGCACCATCATCATGTCCTTCTTCCTGCTGCCGCAGGCCAACCCGCCCGTGCTGGGTGTGGCATGGACACTGGTGCATGAGGTGTTTTTCTATGCGCTGTTCGGCCTTATTCTCTATTCAGGAAAGCCCATGCCAGCGTTATTGCCGCTATGGGGCATCGCCATCCTCGCCGCAAATCAATATGCTCTGGAAGGCATCCTTCTGCCATTTATCTTCAATGCCTATAACCTGGAATTCCTGCTCGGCATTCTCACGGCGCTGACATTGCGGCGTACGCGCATCGCGATGCCTGCGCTATGGCTATGCGCAGGAGCAGGAGGTTTTTTCTACGCGCTGTTTGCCAGCTGGGGCATTCCGCTGATGGACTATCCCGTTATCACCCGCCTGCTGTTCGGCTCGCTGGCAAGCATAAGCATCCTCGGCATGGTGGAATTGGAGCGCTCGGGCCGGCTGAAACTGCATGCCTCCGTGCGCATGCTAGGCAGCGCCTCCTATGCCATTTATCTCACCCACACGGTTGCTTTATCCTTTACGCTGGTATTGCTCTGGCGCTATATGCAGCATCTGCCGCCGACGCTGAACTTCGCCATTCTGGTAACGGTGGGCGTCATTGCCGGAACCGCATTTCATTATCTCATCGAGCGACCGCTAACGCGCTGGATGCGCAGATTTTCCCGCTCTGCGGCAGAAAAAGCGGCATAGCACATGATGGCAACAGCATGAGCGATGAAATAACACACGCCCCGGGGCTGAAAGAAAAAATCATGAAAGGCGGCGCGTTCATGGCGGGCCGCCAGTTGATCTCGATGGGCCTTAGCCTGATCGGTGTGCTGATCATCACCCGCGTCATCGGCCCGGAGAAATACGGCGCATACGCGGCGGCGCTCGGCATTTACCAGTATGTGCAGAATCTCGGGCAGGCGGGCATTGGCGTATATCTGGTGCGCAGCCATGCGCAGCCGGAGCCGCGCGAATATCACGCAGCCACTACCCTGCTACTGCTGCTCTCAAGCTTGCTGGCGCTGATCGTGACCGGCGGCATCGGGCTGCTTGACGCCTGGGTGAACGTGGCCGGCATGCGCGATATTCTGCTGGTGCTGATGTTGCCGCTGCTGGCGCAGACCATGGCGGTAGCAGCCAGCGCCCGGCTGGAGCGCGAATTGAACTTCCGCAGAGTCGCCATCATCGAAATTGGCGGACAATTGCTTTACTATGCATTTGCGCTGCCGCTGGCGATTGCCGGGTTCGGCGCATGGTCGCTCGCCATTGGCTGGTGCATGCAGCAGCTGGCAATGTGCATCGCCTTCCATATCGCCGCCGGCTATGTGCCAAAACTCGTGTGGGATACGGCGCGCATGCGGCAAATGCTAAAATTCACCGCCGGGTTTTCCGTCGCCAACTGGCTGTGGCAGTTGCGCACGCTGGTGAATCCGCTGATCGTCGGGCATTTCCTCAATGCCGAGGCGGTAGGGCAGGTGGGCATCGCCATTCGCCTGATGGAATTGCTGGCCTTCATTAAAACCGTGGCATGGCGGCTCTCTATCGCCGCGCTGGCGAAAATCCAGCACAGCAAGGAAAAGCTCACGGAAGCCATCACGCACGGTATGCAGCTGCAAATGCTCGCGCTCGGGCCGGTGCTGGTGGGATTCGGCTGGTTCGGTGACTGGATTTTACCGCGCCTGTTCGGCGAGCGCTGGCTGCCGGTGATGGAACTCTACCCGTATTTAGCGCTCAGCTACCTGACCAACGCCCAGTTCAACATGCACTCCTCGGCGCTTTACGTGCTCCAGCGCAACCGCGAAGTATCCTTGTTCCACATCGTGCACATGCTGCTCTTTGCCGGTGTGACATGGGTGAGCGTCGAGCGCGTCGGACTCATCGGCTATGGCTACGGCGAAATAGCGGCGCTGACGGGATACGGAGTAATTCATATGTTCGTCACCCGCGCCATCGGCAGGCCCGATTACCGCATCTCCGGCCTGTGGTGGCTGGGCCTTGCGCTCGGGCTGTTCTGGCGGCAGCTCGGACTGTGGGCGGTGGCCGCACCGTTCCTTGCGTTACTATCCCCGCCGTCGCTCAAACAGCTGAGAGAATATTACCGACTGATCCGCAGAAAGAACGCCCATGCCGCGTAACGCAGACTACCGCATCTTCCTCTTCACCTGCCGTGACCCCGGCGGCGATTTCCGCAAGCCCCTGGCTGAAGCGCTCGGCAAAAAACATGAAACACACTATATCTGGCTGCGCAGGCGTCCCCGTATCACCGGGCCTGACGGGGAGATGAGGGAAGTGTCCATCCCTGGCCTCATCCGCACCTTGCGCGGATTCCGGGATGCAAAAACCCCTGTCTATTTCAATTCCACCAATATCGCCTTCCCTTACTTCACCGCCTTCCTGCGGCTGGCGTGCCCGCGCGGGCTGTGGATACTCGATATTCATGACGATCTGCTGTATCATTATACCGGCCTCAAGCGCCTGCGCAAATCCATCGCCTTGCAGGTGATGCGCCGTTGCTCGCATCTACTGGTGCACGCCGCACCGACCTTGCGCGAGCTGTTCCCAAAATCCCGTCATCTCGGCAATGCTTCACATTTCTCACTGATGGAGCGCGACGGCGCAAACTTCGGCGAGATTCTTACCATCGCCAGCATCGATAACCGGTTTGATTTCGCCTTGCTCGCCGCCATTGCAAAAAGATGTCCGGATAAAGTCTTCCACCTCTATGGGCAAGTATATGGCGATGACGACGGCACCGTACGCGCGCAGGTGGAGCGCCTGCGGCAGGAACATCGCAATATCATCTATCACGGCGCATACATCTTAAGCGAATTGCCGGATATATTGCGCCGCTACTGCGTCACCTTCGCGCCCTATTGCGCCCCGCACCATCTCACGCGCTATATCGACCCGCTTCGTTTCTACCATTGCCTGAACTCCGGCATGACGCTCATCACCACCCCCATCCCGCAAGCCGAATACATGCAAACCTCCCTCCATATTATCGAAAATGCCGAATCCTTCGCCGCGCTCATGGAAGCACTGGAACAGGGCACGGCGGAGCGCAAAACCTATACCCCCGTTACCTGGGAACAGAAGGCCGACCAACTGATCGACATCATCAAGGCAGCAGCATGACGCAAACCCGACCTCTTCGCATACTTTACATCTCCCCCGGCGGGCTGGAAGGGCGCGGCGGCATGGGCGGCGTGGCGCGCAACTTAACCGCCGCCTTCGCCCGCATGCCGCAACAGGTGCAATGCCGCGTGCTGGACAGTTATGCCGACGGCTCCGCCTTGCGCATGCCGTTGGCTTTCGCCAGAACCTTTTTGCAGGTGGCGCTGGCATGCATGCTTGGAAAGGTGGATGCGATACATCTGCACATGTCCCAGCGCAGCAGTGTGATTCGAAAGCTAATGCTGCTCCGGCTGGCCGGCTGTTTCGGCGTGCCTACTATCCTGCACCTGCACGGCTCGGAATTCGAGGTATTCGCCAACAGCCTTTCGCCCCGTTTGCGCAAGATGATGGTGGCCTCCATGCGCAAGGCCTCCGCCATCGTGGTGCTGGGAGAGAAATGGCGGCGCTTCCTGCTGGACGGGTTGGGGCTGCCGCCGCAGCTGGTGCATATCATCCCCAACGGCGTGCCGCTGCCGCCCCTGCCGCCGCTTAAGCCCGCGCATGACACCTGCACTATAATAGCGCTCGGCTTGCTGGGGCCGCGCAAGGGAACGCCGGACCTGCTGAAAGCATTGGCTTCGCCCGCCATGCAGCCGCTCAACTGGCGCGCCGTCATCGCCGGCAACGGCGAGGTGGAGCGCTACCGCGAAGAAGCCGCGCGCCTTGGCATTGGCGGGCGCGTGGAGATGCCCGGCTGGGTCGGCCCGGCACAGGTGCAGGCGCTGCTGGCGGAAGCCAACATCTTTACCCTGCCGTCGCATAATGAAGGATTGCCCGTTGCCATCCTCGAAGCCATGGCCGCCCGCCTGCCGGTCATCACCACCTCCGTTGGCGCGATTGCCGAACTGGTGCTGCACGGCGAAACCGGCCTGATTGTCTCCCCGGGCGACAGCGAAGCACTGGCAAATGCGCTCACCCAACTGGCGCAAAACCCCGAATTGCGTGATCGCATGGGAGAGGCAGGACGCAACCGCGTGGAGGAGGGCTATACGATTGAGGTGATTGCGGGTAAAATGGTAGAATTATATCGGAAAGTGGGATCTACTTAGCACTCTCCCTTGCAGGGGAGGAAATATTGCTGAAATGCCGGATTTGCTTGACCGGCGCGGAATTACCTGCTGAGTGAAGGCGTCAAGAAGAAGGATATAATGTCGTGAGAATTGCGGTAATCGGAACAGGATATGTCGGGCTGGTCAGCGGG
>CAYPEF010000030.1:0-19127 GCA_964409675.1 uncultured Rickettsiales bacterium
ACGCCGCTTCCATCTCGCGTTCATCATCCAGCTCCGGCAGCATGCCCAGTGCGCGCAGGTATGTATCCAGCACCGCTTCCTGCTCGTCGCGCTCATGCGCTTCCATCTTGCGGATTTTGAGAATCTGCTTGATGGCCTTGGTGTCGTAGCCGTTGCCCTTGGCTTCGGCGAATACGTCTTTAATGTCAGAGGCGATACCGGCCTTTTCTTCTTCCAGGCGCTCGATACGGTCAATGATGCTGCGCAATTGATCGGCGGCAACGCCGCCGACGCGGGGGGATTTGGACATGGAGTTCTCCGGATGGATAGTGGGTAAGAATCAGGATAATTGAGCTTATGCAAAAGCAGCCGTAGTGGCAATAGTGTTTTTCGCTTAAGCGTTAATACCATTTTCGCGCATGCCTGCACGCGGGCTACATCCTTAATTTGGAATATATCGCGTTGACAGAAAAAATCACAGCCAGCCACGCACCTGCCGGGAGGCGATGACTTTGCCGCTGTCGGCGAATTCCTCGTGGTTTTCGTCGATGTCGGAGAGCTTGTAATGGTAATTCACCATCATGCCCGCCGATTGCTTGATGCCCTTGGGCGAGGTGTCGCCCAGCCAGTTGAGGCGCTCCAGGCGCGAGCCGTTCAGCAGGTGGAAATTGCTCACCGGGTCGAGCGGGCGGTTATCCTTCTTCTCCTCCAGCAGGTAATGCGCGCAGAGGCGCATCAATACCGGCTTCAGCGCCTCGGCCTGCTTCTTATCCTTGTACCAGTCCGTCTCGAGCAGCGCCAGCAATCCATGCGCGGCGTTTTCGTCCTTGGCGTATTCGCGGACAATGAGCATATCGGATTCGCGCAAATGCGATTCATCGCCTTTTTTCAGCAGCGGGTCAAGCCAGGCGCGGAAGCCCGGAATCGGCGACAGGGTGGCGAAAGTTTTGATCTGTTTGGCATCCCGCATCAGCTCCGCCACCACGCGCTTAATGAGGAAATTGCCGAAGCTGATACCGGCGAGGCCTTTTTGCGCGTTGGAGATGGAATAGAAAATCGCCGTGTCAGCTTCTTCGATATCGAGCACAGGGCTATCCACATCCAGCAGCGCCTGGATGTTATCGCTCATGCCCTTCACGAATGCCACCTGCACAAAGATAAGCGGCTCCAGCGGCATTTTATTATGGAAGAACGCATAGACGCGCCGGTCAGCATCGAGGCGGTTTTTGAGGTCATCCCATGAGCGGATTTTATGCACCGCTTCATAGGCGATCAGCTTCTCCAGCAGCGCCGCCGGGGAATTCCAGGTAATCTCCTGCATATCCAGCAGCCCGATATCGAACCAGGAGGAAAGGATGGTTTTTAAATCGAGTTCCAGCCCTTTCAACGAACTATCCTTGGCCACGAGCGGCATCAGATCGGCGCGCATGTCCACCAGGAATTTAAACCCGTTCGGCAGAGCGGTGAATTGTTTCAGAATGGTGCAGCGCGGCGTGGAAAGCGCCTGACGCAAGCCACCTTCGGCGCGGGCGCGCTCTTTGGCGGAAGCGGCGGCTTTATAGCTGTCGATGGCAGTTTCCAGATGCACGCGGTCTACATCAAATTCCTCGGCGAGCAGCTTGAGGAAACGAGTCTTGCCCGGAGCAGTCAGGCTTAAGTAGGTGCGGCCCAGCTCCGCCGTATGTGCACGGGCGGTGATTTCGCCGCCTTTGGCGTCCAGACAGTCCTGCATCTGGCGCTTGAGATTGCCGATATCTTCGCGCGGCACGTCGGCACGCACTTCATTCGGAGCGATGACGGTGCGGGCTGTGCCTTTCACCTCACGCCAGGCGCGCAGCACGCTGACCACGGTACGCCGTCTCAGCGTGGTCAGGCTGCTGGATTTGGAGCGCGATTCAGCGGCGGATTCGGACGGTTCGGCGCTCAGCTCTGCCATGGCGTCTCCCGTCAGTACCCGTCCATGATCCGCTCGACCAGCTCGGCGATAGTGGGAATGTTGCCGCCCGCATAAAACGGGTCGCTGGCGAAACGGTAGGCGTTATGGCCGGAGAACATCAGCTGTTCATCCACCGGCGCACCATGGACGATATCCTGCAGGGTTTTCTGGATGCAGAAGCTGCGCGGGTCGGCCTTCTTGCCGGTGGTGTAATCGTCGCGGTCTTTCCAGTTGCTGAATCGGCACTGGCTCAAACAACCCATGCAGTCCACCTGATCCTGGTGGATTTCATGCGCGCGCTCGGGGGTGACAAAAATCAGCGTTGAATCCGGCGTTTTCATTACTTCCGTGAAGCCCTGCTGCGT
Organism: uncultured Rickettsiales bacterium; assembly: GCA_964409675.1. Lineage (GTDB taxonomy): Bacteria > Pseudomonadota > Alphaproteobacteria > Rickettsiales > SXRF01 > CAYMDD01. The sequence continues at coordinate 2,281 of CAYPEF010000030.1, forward strand.
GTAGGTCTCGGCCTTCATCTTGTCCCATGATTTCAGATACACCGGGCGTCCGCGCGCACCGACCGGGAATGCCTCGGGGAATTCTTCCTCGGGCGCGGTGCGGTATTCCACCTGGCGCTCGTTGCGCTCGCGCAGCTCGCGGATGAAGTGATTGTTGACGGCGGAGGAGTAAAAGCCGGTGGGGCTGAAGTTGTTGAGAAACACATCGCCGTCTTTTAATGTCAGCAGGCGGCGCTTCCAGTCATCCGATACCGGGCTTTCCTTGGTGAGAATCGGACGGGTGCCAAACTGGAAAGCGATGGGGCCGATTTCCGGGTTGTCCAGCCAGTGCTCCCATTCGCTGATATGCCACGCGCCGCCGGCCATGATGATCGGCGTGTTTTCAAGCCCGAATCCGTTCATCACCTGCCGGATGGCGGCAACGCGCGGATAGGGATCCTGCGGCACTTTCGGGTCTTCACTGTTGGAAAGCCCGTTATGCCCCCCAGCGAGCCACGGGTCTTCATAGACCACCGCGCCCAGCCAGTCGGCGGTTTTACTGTAACCGCGCTTCCACAGCGCGTTGAACGCGCGCGCACTGGAGACGATCGGGTAATAATAAACTTTATGATGCGCAGCGATTTCGCCGAGCTTGTACGGCATGCCCGCACCGCAGGTAACGCCGTGGATCAGGCCCTTGGCTCCTTCCAACACACCTTCCAGCACGCGCTCAGCGCCGCCCATTTCCCACAACACGTTCATGTGAATGCGCCCCTGCCCGCTTGCCACCTCATGCGCGATCCGCGCCTGCGCAATACCACCCTTTATACTCTGCTCAACCAGCTCTTCGTGTTTTTCACGGCGGGTTTTGGTATGGTAGGAGTATAGAATGATCTTGCCATTCTCATCATAGAGATAGGCATTGACGCCCGAGAAGGTGCCAACCGCATTAGCGGCGGCGAATGCGCCGGCAGTATAGCCATTGGAAACGCCAATGCCTTTCCCGCCTTCGACAATCGGATAAACTTCCCGACCCGAGATGACGACCGGTTTAAACTTGGAACGAAAATCCGTCGAGGGGCGTGATTGAGGCTTCAGCATGCAATCCTTTCTAAAAAGGAAAGTATACCCTCCGCCGCCGATAAATCAATGGTTAAACCAGTCTGTGTGCTTACTGCCGTCGCAGCCCAAATACGCTTTTTGCATGCAATATCATATATGTCATTCCTGCACAGGCGGCATTATTGCATGGCCTGGCAAGCAATTGAGAAACCGTCATACCGGCGCAGGCCGGTATCTTCCTTCTCCTAAGGCATTACGTTGCAAGATAAGATTCCGGCCTGCGCCGGAAGACAGTGCATGAGAGCTATGCGACAATGCCGCGCAGGCGGGCATAACATGCAAAAAATACGTGAAGAAAATCGCTTAACGCGCGTCCTGACCAGAGAAATCATCGCCCTGGGCGACCATCGCCGTATCCGACGTTTCCGTTGCCGCAGGCACGCCGGCGTTAGCACCGTCGGCGGCGTTATTTATGCCGGGCGTTTCCGGCGGCGGCTCGGGTTTTTTCTTGCGCGGGTCATACGGCTCCTGCACCGGCACGGCGATCTTCGGCAGCAGGCGCTTGGTGAACATTTTGTCTTTATAATAGAAAATCTTCTTAGTGCGGATCGGCGGATGCGATTCGATCAGGATAATCTGCTCGTCGCGCGGCAGCGTGATGACTTCCTGCGGCAATAGCAATGCACGCTGCGCCTCGGAAGCGTTGACGGTACGCGCTGACGGGTTCATGTCCATGAACTGCGGGCGATTCTTGGAATATTGCGTGACGGTTTTGTTGCCGATCAGCTGCGAGATAAGATTGGCGGTTTCCACGTTGTTGGCGGCGAATGTTACGCGGTAATAGCAGTTGGAGAGGAAGGAGTTCATGCCCGCTTCCTCATAAATGCCTTTTAATTGCTGCGTATCCTGCACGATCAGGAACAGCTTCACCCGGTATCCGCGGAAATAAGCGATACCGATCTGGAATTGCGGCATCTCGCCAAGCGAGGGAAACTCGTCCATCATGAACAGCACGCCGTAGGGCTCATCCTTGCCGGGCATTTTACGCGTGAGGAAGTCGGTGGCCTGCTGATAGAATACTTTCAGCAGCGGCTCCAGGCGTTTCAAGTTGTCCGGCGATACGCCGACGAACACCGTCATCTTCTGCTTCTTCATCTGCTGGATGTCGAAATCCGAGCGGGCGGTGGCCGAGTCAATCAGCGGATTGGCCCATAACTCGAGGCCGGAGTTGAGCGTGGAAATCACGCCGGAGCGTTCCTTGTCGGCCTTTTGCAGAAAGGCGGCGATGTTCATGTAAGCTACTGGATGGATGCGCTTGCCGATCGTATCCAGCACCACGGCGAGGTTATACACTACGTCGTCCGAGCGCATCGTGCGCACCACTTCGCCGAAGGATTTAATCTTCTCCGGCACAGCACACAAATACAGCACCACGCCCAGCATTAATGAGCGTGCTTCGTTCTGCCAGAATTCCTGCTCGGGCAGGATCAGGTTGCAGATTTTCTGCACGTCGTCCACCATCTGGCCGGGCTTGGTGGAAATCCAGTCCAGCGGGTTATAGCAGTGCGAAATGCCGTCCGGATCGGCCGGGTTCCAGACGAAGACTTCCTGATTCAGCTTATTGCGGCGGTAGCCGGAGGTGAGCTCGTAATTTTCCAGCTTAATGTCATGACAGACCAGCGACTGCTCCCAGAACAGCAGGTTCGGGATCACGAACCCCACACCCTTGCCGGAACCGGTTGGCGCGAACAGCAATACGTGCTGGAAGTCGTCGGCAATCAGGTAGCCTACCTTGGTGCGCCCAAGCAGCAATCCTTTTTTGGCGCGCAGCTTCGCCGATTTGACCTCCGCTTCCGTGGCCCAGTGCGCATCACCGTGGATGCTTTCCTTCATCTTGAACGGGCGGAAGTCGATAAGCGGCGCGCGCATGATGTAGAGCAGGATCAGCGAAACCAGGAATGCGCCGATCTGCGGCAGGAATATTTGCTGCACCGGCATTGCCGATGCAATACTGCCGATATGCGGCAGGTAGTAGGACGCGTAATAAAAATAGGTTTGCGCGAGCGCCGGAGGATTGAGCATGTAGACGGCATAGCTCTGGCCGAACATCAGCATGATGCTGAGGCCCATGCTGAGATAGAGCGGCACCAGAATCACCAGGCCGATAATCAGGCTCAGGAAAAAAATATTACCGAGCCTGCGCTTGAAATTAGAGGTGTCTCTGCCTGCTGCCATGGCGCTACACACCGCTTTCCTTGAAATAAACTTCCGAAATATAGCGCTTGCCGCCTTCGCCGCGCTTGAGCTGAATTATAACATTGATCACCGTCTCCACATACTCTTTTATCTGCTCGCGCGTCATGCCAAGCCCTGCCTGCATCACCATCAGGATCAGCTGTTCGATGGCAAGCGCCGGCGTATCGGCGTGCAGGGTGGAAATGGATCCCGGGTGGCCGGTATTCACGGCGCGCAAAAAGGTAAATGCCTCCTTGCCGCGCAGCTCACCTAGCATGATGCGGTCGGGACGCAGGCGAAGACAGGCCTCGATCAAATCCTGCATAGTGACCTGCGCGCGCCCCTGCCCACCCTTGGACGCCACCAGATGGATGTGATTGGGGCTGTTGGGAAGCTGGATTTCGCGCGCGTCTTCGCAGGTGATGATGCGGTCTTCCGGCTTGATGGATTTCAGCATCGCGTTAAAGAATGTGGTTTTACCGGTAGAGGTGCCACCACTAACAATAATATTCTTCTTATGCACCACCGCTTCATGAATAAAATCTTTGATACGGCCTTCATTCAGCAATTGGCGCAGCATGACGTCTTCTTCATATCCCTGCCGACTGGTGGCTGTGGCTTTGAAGGCACCCATTTTTTCATAATCGTTGAGGTCCATCTTCAGGATAGTCTGCTTGCGGATCGACATGGCAACCGTTCCCGACTCACACGCAGGCGGAAAGACGATCTGCACGCGGTAACCTCCCGGCAGATTGCCGGAAAGCAGCGGGTTTTCCTCGCTGAGCTTCTGATCCGTCGATTGCGCAATCAGACGCCCCAGGCTTTTGAGATGCTCAAGATCGAACTCGGGAATCTCATGCCGCTCCATCGCACCATACACTTCGATCCAGGCTTCTTTCGGCTGGTTGATCGAAATTTCGCTGATGCCTTCCTGCGCGAAAAACGGCTTGAGGGGCGCCAGATACGTATCGAGTGCGGTCAGCGTCATTGGATAAACTGCGCATCCATTACGCTGGCAGGAAAAATGAGGTCGCGGTTGACGAACACCAATATCCGCGTTCCCTGGTCGACGGTAATGGTCGGCCGGAGATCCAGCATGCGATTGACAATATCGGAGCCGATATCACCCACATTCTGCACCCCTTCCCGGGCCGCCTGCGCACCGGCGGAACCGGAAGTGGTGCTGCTACCGTCGGTATTGCGGGTGGTGGTGCCGGAATCCTGGATACTGCTGTCAGCGATGATTGCAACGCCGACAGAAATCAGGCTGGTCAACAGAGCCGCACTGAAGCTTTCATAGTATTTGTTGTCCACTTCACCGGCAACCCCTGCCCTGCCCAGTGCATCAATGGCGGGCGAGCCGATCTCGATATCGATACCATCGGGCCGTATCAGACGTGTCCAGACAATCATTACGCGCTTCTGCCCACGCAGGATACCCGTATTGTACGATCCAATCAGGCGCGATCCTTTTGGAATCATGACAGCGCGGCCCGCTTCGGCATAAATATCCCTACTGACGATAGCACGCAGCGTGCCCGGAAGATCGGTGTTGATGGCGGTTTCTAAAACGGCATTGATCACCTTGCCTTGCGCAATAGTCAGATTAAGGTTAGTCAATTTGGTTGCGGTTTCACGCTTTGCCTTGGACGTTTTGAGAAGATTACGCGTGAATCCGATATTCGGATCCGATGCGGCAAGCTCATTTTCGGCACCAGCCACATCTTTTATTGCTTCAGCCTGCTCTTTGGCTCCCGGCGTGCCAGAACCGCCGATAACCAAAATATTGGCACGTAGGCGCTTGTCTCGCTCCTTATCGCCGGTCAGCATTTTGGTGCCGGGCCGCCCTTCCCTCACGCTCGGCAAGGGTGGCGGCGGCGGCAGACCGGGCACTCCTTCCGACCCCGATTCTCCTACAGAAACAGGCGGTGGAGCATTAGGCACGTCCGGCGCCATGGGCGGCGGCAGTGATGGAGCAGTCGGCACGGATACTGCCGGCGGCGGGGGCGGGGGCGGTGGCGGTGGAGGTGGAGGCGGCGGAGGTGGGGGCGGGGCAGCCGGCACGGCAGGCAGCGGCGGCGGCGGCAACCCAGGCGCCGGGGCAGCCGGAGTCGATAACGGCGTCGTCGCGGTAGCCCCCGGATTTACCGGCGGCGGCGGCGGTTTTTTACCCAGCAGGCTAAACAGAATATAGCCTACTATCACCAGAAAAACGGCGGCAAATATGACTACGCGGCTTGTGCCGGAAGAAACGGGCGAGGTGCGCCGTTTAGTAAGGACCTCTTCCTCCTCTGCCTCGTCCTGATAGGGGGCATCGCCGTTTTGGTAGTCGTTATCTCCCTGGTTTTCCGGATTGCCGGAATAGGGATCGCGCGGGCCTGCGGGGTTTTCTTCGTCTGTCATAATGCGGAACCGGCAAGAGTTTCATTATAAAGATACACGGTGCTTCCATCCCGCATCAGCGCCAGGCGGTCTGCCACTGCGGCAATCACCATATAGCCGTTATGTACGGACACCGCCACCTGGGTTTCCTGTCCGTTCGGACCGGAGAGGAATACTTTCGGCAGCGGACGGGTCATATCGGCAAAGCGCACAAAGGTTGAATGGCCATCATCATATACTTCTTCCGGCGCATCCGCATCAGGCCCGGAGTATGTGTAAAGGTAATTCTGCTTCGATGATGCGGGCGGCAAAGAAACGCTCATTGCAGGAGCCGTTTTCACAGCAGCAGTTGAAACAGGCGGGGAAGGCTCGATAGTCGGCGCAGGCTGCACCGCAACCGGAGCCACCGGCATGACCGGAGCCGCCATAACCGCCACCGGAGGCCGCTCATCTGGATAGGAAAAGCGGGCAACATAAACCATTTGCGGATTTTTCTCAGGCGTTCCATGCCCGGACTTGATATCGAACTGATATGACCGTTTGTTGGTAATTACCGTCATATTCGTGCTTACATCATCAGCCATCGGCCGGATAAACAGGCGGCTGCCGGCTGGAATAATCTGCCACAAGCTGCGGTCACCGACCGAGATGGTCTGAATATCCTCATGCGGGGCGAACTCGATATGCGTCTGATACCCGTAGAGCATGTGGATGACGTAGATATCATCGGGACTGTACCGCAACACGCGGATTCGATTATCATTCGGGAGCATATCCATGCCCTGCGCATATGCAGAGCATGTCAAAGCGGCACATAAAAAACCGGTTAAGACAATATATCTCATTGCTGTAACAAATCCTCATCCACTCGATATTCGATTACACGGAAGCCCAAAGGGTTTACGTACCTTTCATCCGTAGTCAGGTTCATTTTTGTATATTCAAAACCGACCAGGATAATTTTGTGATACTGATGGCTGAGGCTGACGCCATCGCCTTTTTCTTCGATCAGCACACGTGCCTGCACCACCTGCGGGCTAAGATAGGTAATGGACTTGAAACGCACCTGCCGCACGCCGACACTGCCCAGGCGCGCCACATTGCTCTGCGGATTGTTTGCATCCGCTTCGCCTAAAAAGCCACGATATACCTTTCCCGGGTCCGACATAATGCGCACCAGATCATAGCTGCGCATCAGATCGGAAGAACCGTATCCTTCGCGTGCACGAATATAAGCGACAATAAAATAATTATTGACCACCTCGCTGGATGTAAGTTCCTTAAAGGCGGTAGGATCTACCGTCTGGGTAATTCCGGATTTCTGATCCACCTGAATTACATAGGGCTCGATTGTCTTCAGCGGCATCAGCTTGAGCAACAATATAACCGCAACGAAGGTTGATCCCAAAGCCAGGAAGGTAATAAGCGTAAGGATTTTACGCTGCACCACCACACGCTGGTAACGGTCTTTATACCAATTATGAATTTCAGAGCTTTGCTTCGCTTTTTCTTTAGGCACGGAGATGCATATAGATGGTTATTTGGGGTCAAGGTACATTATAGTATATATCATAAATAAAGCATTAACGGAACCGAGAGTCAGTAAAATTCTGCGAAAATTCAATCTAATTTGACAAATGTTTAATGAGCAACGCCGGAATTAGCGACAACAATGCGCCGATCAGGACCGGTAAGTGGGCAATTCCATGATTTTTTTCTTCAGCTCATCGCTCATGGTCGCACCGGATTCATCCGTCATTTCCCCTGCCGTCGCCCTGCCCCTGACAGGCGATACCGCTCCGGGAAGCAAGGAGCGAATGCCAGCCGCCGCACCGCCGCTGACACGCTGCGCCGCCCCCATACCCGCCCCGCTCAGCGCAGACTCGCCCGGATAATGAATGCCGCCGTATGGCGATCCCCCTCCCCCCCCGAGCATCGGCGCATAGGCGGGTCCGGCAAGCTGGCGGGCAATATCGGGAATATTTTTATTCAGCGTATCGAACATGAAGACGATTACTACCTGGCTAGTGATATTGAGCAGCAGGAAGTACATCAACCCGGTCTGGAACACCCAGGCGCTGGGGGGAACCAGGTCCGCTGGGTTTGTTGATGTACAGCTTAGAACAGGCCCATAGGGGCCCAACCCGATGCCGGTCGGGCAAACCGCCACCGCATTAAGCTCCATGCGCACCGGGCTTACCCACCACGTATTATTATACGGAATGATCACATTGACCAGACTGGCGACAAAATTCGTTCCAAAATTGCTAATAATCACCAGCAACAGCGCAACGCTTGCAAAGACCAGCACCACCTGGAACGCAAAAGAAATCAAATAACGCAGCCAACTGTCGAAAAACGTGTACGTTACTTTAAACAGCGCGCAGCTTACAAAAATGGGAGCCATACTGATAAGGAAGGCAATAACGCTGATTCCCAATAAGTAGGTGATGACTGAGCGCACCAGCACAATAATGCTTTTGACCAGAAAATAGAGAAAGAACATAAATATCGGGAAAATGGCCACGCTCAGCGCTGAGAAAAAAGCCATTAGACGGTAGCCTGCATCACTGAAAGGAGCGGTCAGCTGGCTTGCGATCATGCAGTCCAGCGTTTCCATGACATAGGAGCTGGAACATCCCCATGGGGCTGCAGCAATGGAGAGCACCCAGTTCATCCCCCCGTCGATAAACCCCAGCAGAAATTTAAACCCAAACCCGATACCCCAAGCAGCATTGGTGGCGAATATCCACACAAACACGATTTTCATCAGGCGGACCGATGCTTCCTTCATGGTGATGGGCACGATACCCATCACCATCATCATGCCGAATATAATCACGTATAAAAGGATGGAAGCGGTAATGATATTCGCAAGCTTATACTGCACCCCGCAATATACTTTGCTCAGCACGCTATTAAGTATCTGCTGAAAACTGCATGCAAGGATGGAAAAGATCGGTATAGGGGCGGTACTGCTGCACACGCCTGTAGTATCGTACAAGCTGGTTCCAACGCCGGGAATTCCGCTATTGCATACAAGCGGACTCCACGCCCATGCCATGGCAGGAAATGCCAGCATTCCAGTCATCGCCAGGCAAACAACGCGCAGAATATACCCTTGACGCTCCTTCACGCTTGAAGGCGTATGCAACCTATTTTTTCTGCGTTGCATGAACGGCATTACGCTCTCCATTAAGCACAGCCACCAGCCGCTCATCCGTTATTTTCAAATAGGAGGGAATCACTTCATCGCCATGTTTAATCAGAAACTGCCCTTTCTGACGCTCCATTTTAAGAAGCATCCTTTCCTCTTCCTGCGTCAGCCCGGTCAGCTCTGGGTAATAATTCACCGGCACGTCGTCCGGAACGAACAGCTTGGTCGGGGTCAGGCGCATAATGTCTCCGGAGATCGCGCTTTGCGCCATTTTCTCTATGGCATCGGAGCGCATCACCATCAGGGCGTTATTTTCCTTCAGCATCTCCAGCAGGCTCTCAAGCCGGGGTGCAAAAAAGTGATTATCAAGCAATTCCCATGCTTCATTCAGCACAATAATGGTGGGGCGCCCATCCAGCGCAATAATCACCCGGTGCAGCAGATAGGAAAACAATGCGATCTTCGCCGCCTCCGAGTCCATGATGGGTCCCAAATCAAGCACGGTAAACCCGGTATTCCATGCCAGTTCATCCGCATCGCTGCGCAGGAAACGCTGGATATGATTCAGCTCTAGTGCCGCCAGCAATTGCTTCGCAAGCGTCGATCCGTCGGCATTAAGCTGCTCGGCTACCGCCTGGACATTACGGTTCTGCCCCTCGAATACCTTGTCAATCGCCGAGCGCAGCTCGGCTTTTGCGGTTTCGTCTTCCGGCGCAATACCGATCAGCGTTCCGAGCCATGCCAGAATGAACCCGCGATTGCGGCGGGTATCTTCCATCGCCAGAGGATTAACGGCGATATCACCGCTTTCATTTCCCAGCCGCAGGTATTTCCCACCCAATTCGCGAGCCAGCAGCGCCGCCCGGGTTCCCTGGTCGAAGAAAATGATATTAGGCTGCAGGCCGGTGGACTGCGTTAACAGAAAATGCAGCAACCGCCTTCCGGCATTGTCGGGGAAGGAGTTATAGTCCAGCAGCAGCGTGTGTCCATTGCCGTGATGATGGTAATGAAACAGGTAAGGCGTATGTACCGTGGTGGGAAATACAGCAACCGGCTTGCCCCATTCGCTGGTAAGCTCTCCCAGCGGATAAAAATTTAATCTCACCATCCCGGCGGTGCGATGCGCGGGAAGAAGCTGCTGGCGACGCAGGAATTCAAAATTACCGGGCAGGTACGACCAGAAAAACTCTTCCAGCCTGATATCCTCACGCACCGCCACCAGCCCCAGCGACGCCACAGCCCTTTGCACACGGTGAATAGCATCGTCCAGCTCCGCATAATCATCGACAGCTACGGTAATGCTGGTTTGCTGGCGCGCGAAATCAGTCGGGTTACCGCGCTTGCTGCGCTTTAGCTCATTAAGCCCCGTCACTTCGGCGATATAAGCATCCTGACTAGCCTCGGCAATATCCATTTCTTCCTTAAATTCGCTCAACACCTCCTCGGCAGGAATAAAGTCGAAGCTCTGACAGACCGTCATTTCAATCGGCAGCTGTAAGAATACGTCCAGCTTTTGAGGCGGGAGATCGGAAAAATGCTTCAGGCTCAGGATGGCGGCGAAACGCCGTTTAGCCGGACGCATGCGGTTTTCCATCGCATTGAAGCCGAAGGTCATCTCCCCTTCCGCGATCTGCTGCGACATATCATGCATATCAAGCGGTATGCGCATAATGCGCAGATTCACCAGCCGCGCCATGAATTCACCTGGTTCCGAGTAGAATCGCGACTGACCGTTATCTTCTTTTTCTTCGCGCACTGAAAGAACTACCGGATTAAAATGTCTGGCAAGATGGCTGGCAATATTGCTTACCAGCGTGTGAAGCTCTTTTGCGGCCGTTTCCAGATATTCGTCGCGGTACTGGCGATTACGTACAGAACTGTATCCTTTTTTGATATCTTCCTTATCCCATATCCGGGCCAGCTGCCCTTCGCGTAAGACGGTAATATAGACTTCGTTCTCAAATGCATATTTCCATTTCTGCTGCTGTGCCCAGATGTCGTTCAATCTTTGTGCAAATTCAGAAGGAAATTCTGTGATAATATCCAGTGGTTGCTTGGTACGAAGCGTGTGTATCCAGAAAGCAAAGCGATTGCTGTTAACTTCGCGCCCTATCGCTTCACGGATAGCATCGCGCAGGTAGGCGCCTTCCGAGCCGGTAAATTCCTGCGGCAGTCCGAATGTATTGTGCGATAGGCGAATAACCTGCAGCAATTCTCCGTTTTTAGTAAGGAGCGTTTTGGGATCGAAATGGCTGGTATAGGGAATAAAATCTGATCGGGGCGTTTCTTCAGGAGGCTTCTTGCCAGGTTCGGCTTTGGAAGGGAGGAAGCGAAGCATCATACATTGATCGCCAGACCATAATTAAGGCTGAATGAATTAATAGAGTTTATGTTGCACCGTATACAGTCCCCTGCCTGCCGGATTGCTCCGGCAGGCAGGTTTATGCATTAGCAGTTGGCGTTCGCGCCGGCGTTCATGGCGTCCACGATGCCAGCAGCACCGAAGATGATTGCCACACCGGTACCAACGATCAGCGCCATACCCCAGGACACTTTACCCAGAAGAGCACCGATGCCGATGATGGTGATGGCGATGGTAGCCAGCGCCTTACCGGTAGCGCCTTTGAACCAGCCTACAACGGTACAGAACATGTTGGAAAACGGCGTGTTGCCGCTTGCATTGGCCAGTTCCGGCGCCATGATAATGGCGGCGGTGAGAACGAGCGCCAGGCAGATCTGCCAGGCAAAGGACAGATCAGCGCTCTGCTTAGTGGTGGTTACATTAGACATAAATGTCTTCCTTATAAAAAAGTTAAAAACAAAGAAATCCTAAATGGACTTCCTTACACAGAAGGGGACCAGCATCGTGCCTGCGCAAGAATTGCTGCATGGCGCATGATCAGCCTTCATATGCAGTTATAGCATACATTTATGACAGTTTGTTGACAAAAGCAAAAAACCTTCGCTTTTCGCAGAAAATGTATCCTGGATGCAATCCACTGATTTTAATTAATTATTTTTCATTCATTGATTCATTGCCATGCTGAGCATGCAACAAGTAAACCATCGTATCCTCACCGGTAAACGCAATCTCCCCGATTTTATCAAGCTTATGTACGCGGATAAAGTCCTTCCAGGCGTCCGCCACCGGAAGAATAATCCCATCAATTCGATAGGTTGACAGCACATGTTCCCAGCCAGGCTTGGCTAGCATGAAATGGAAGTAATCCGTTATAACCTGCTCCGGATAGGCCGTTTCCGCGCGATCATCGATGAATACCGGTAGGACGCCTTTGCTTTCATATATCAGGTAGCTCCCCAGTTCATAGGCGTTGAGGAAGCGTTTTTGCGGGTAATGGGAGGTGATGAATGCCACGCTGTCCGCCACCCGAACCCTGTAATTCATCTCCTCATGCGTCTTCAGCAGATATGCAACAGGCGTAAACAGCAGGCAGAAGGATACAAACACAGAAGTCGTCGCCACGGCCATTACGGTACGGGGGGGATATTCAGGTACACGCGGCTTGGCGCGGGTTACACGGCTGAAGCGGTAAGCGAGCTGATGCATGTGATACACCAAATAAGGCGCCGCCACGATGATAAAAATACTGATATTACGTCCGGACAACAATGCCGCCAGCAGCCAGATAAACGTAATCACCCGATCGGCGAACGAAACGCCCTCATCCTTGAAATTCGTCAGGAAGAAGAATAACAGCATCCAGAAGGACGCTGCGGAACCATCGAGATGGAACGGCTGCCATTCGTTAATATAATGCCGGGTAACCGTTGTCATCGTATGCAAAATGGCTGGAATAACATGCCATCCGTATGGGTTAAGCATGGCCGCCGCCACACAGGTGAATGAAATTGCCAGCAGACGCTTCAGCCACACCCACTCTTTTTTTACGATCGCTTCGAGCCCATATGCCCCCAGCAGCGTTATTCCTACCAGTATGCTGCCGTGCAGATTCACCCATAACACGGTGAGCATCGGCAGGATCATCAGCGTTCCGTACCGCCCACTGCCTCGGCTCTCATGCAAAACAGAATGAAATAGAATAATAAAAAGATAGGCAAGTGTCTGCGGGCGGGCAGAAATAAAGTCATTCAGCCCCATTCCAGCGGCCAGAATAGTCAGGATGACCACTTCCTCGCTGGCATTGCCGCGGCGTATGAGGTTGCGTACCAGCAGGGCCATGGCGAATGCCGGAATCAGAATAATAATAGAACGCGTCAGAAACATGCCCAGATGCGATATACCCAGGCTCAGCAGCACGTCCCACCCCCAGGCTAGGTTATACCAGGGAGTATCGCCCGCCGTGAACGACCAGGGATCTGTTTTCGGGATGCCATGCGCCAGAATATAATCGCCTGCCGCCAGATGGCGCGGCACGTCATTAACCATGAATAATGGCCACATCAGGTACTGATATGTGCCTACCGCCACCAAAAAAGTTAACATTATCAGTGGATGGGGCAGTTTATAGGCAAATCGCATGGCAAAACCCGTTCAAAAAGTTGCATTACAAGCCCCGCAGCGGCCCTGATCCTGCATTGCAATTTATGATGCAATACCATATAGAGCAGTTTTTACCGGTCCGTCCTTCGGCCCGTCAACGCTTATATCACTTTTTAGCATTAGAAACGGCACCCCTTTTTATGTGCGGCATTATCGGCATTGTCAGTGAATCGAAAACCGTCTCCCCCCTGATCCTGGAGGGACTGAAACGCCTTGAATATCGCGGTTATGATTCCGCCGGCATCGCCACCGTCGATCAGGACGGCATCCACCGCGCCCGCGCCAAGGGCAAGATCGTCAATCTGGAAGAGCGCCTGCAGAAGCACGCGCTGCCCGGAGTCACCGGTATCGGCCATACGCGCTGGGCCACGCATGGCAGCCCCACCGAAACCAACGCCCACCCGCACGCCACCCCGCGCGTGGCCGTGGTGCATAACGGCATTATTGAAAATTACCGGGATTTGCGTGAAGAACTGACCGGGCACGGCTATGTGTTTGAGAGCGAAACCGATACGGAAACGGTGCCGGTGCTGGTTACTTATTATTTGGATCAGGGGCTGGCACCGCGCGATGCAGTATCCATGGCCGTGAAAAGGCTGGAAGGAGCGTTTGCGCTTGCCATCGCCTTTGCCGAACTGCCGGGCACACTGTTTGCCGCCCGCCATGGCGCGCCGCTGGCGGTAGGATTTGCCGACCATGCCATGCTGATCGGCTCCGACGCCATGGCGCTCTCCCCGCTGGCCAGCAAGGTTGCGTATCTGGAGGATGGCGACTGGATTGAAATCAGCGCGCAAAACGTGGCCTTTTATGACGCTAATGATCATAGCGTTACCCGCGAGGCACGCGCCCTCACCTACAGCTCAGCGGCGCTCGGCAAGGGCAATTACCGCCATTTCATGCAGAAGGAAATCCATGAGCAGCCGGGCGTGGTGGCCGACACTATCGGCGTCTATTACAACCCCACCACCCAGTCCATCGCCCTGCCCGACCTGCCGTTTGACTTGGCGCGCGCTTCGCGCGTGAATCTCGTGGCCTGCGGTACCTCCTATTATGCCGGGATGGTCGCACGCTACTGGCTGGAGCAGATTGCCCGCGTGCCCGCTGACCTTGATGTCGCCTCCGAATTCCGCTACCGCGAGCCGCTGCTCGACCAGCGCGGCATTACGCTCGCCATTTCGCAATCGGGCGAAACCGCCGATACGCTGGCGGCGCTGCGCTATGTGCGCCGCTTCCAGCCCTGCATCGGGGTGGTGAACGTGCCGGAAAGCTCTATCGCCCGTGAAGCCTCCGCGCCGCTTTATACCTATGCCGGGCCGGAAATCGGCGTTGCCTCCACCAAGGCGTTCACCACGCAGCTGGCGGCGCTGGGCTGCTTCACCATCGCGCTCGCTGCGGCGCAGGGCGCCATTAGCGCCGACGAACAGCACCGCCTGAGCCGCCTGCTGGTGGAGACCCCCTCGCGCATGAGCGACGTGCTGAAGCTGGACGGGCATATTGCCGCCATCGCCCCCATTGTTGCCGCCGCGCGCGACGTGCTGTATCTGGGACGCGGCACCTCCTACCCGATTGCGCTGGAGGGGGCGCTGAAGCTGAAGGAAATCTCCTATATCCACGCCGAAGGCTATGCGGCAGGCGAAATGAAGCACGGCCCCATTGCACTGATTGATGAGCATGTGCCGATCATCGCTATCGCCCCGTCGGACGCGCTGTTCGATAAAACCGCCTCCAACCTGCAGGAAGCGGCGGCGCGCGGCGGCAAGATCATCCTGATCAGCGACCAGCAAGGCTGCAACGAACTCGGCGACCTCGCCACCGCCACCATCCTGATGCCCGACTGCGACCCGTTCATTGCCCCCCTGCTCTACTCCATCCCCATCCAGATGCTCGCCTACCACACCGCCGTGCTGAAAGGCACGGATGTGGACCAGCCGCGCAATCTGGCGAAATCGGTGACGGTAGAGTAAATTCCTAGAGAGAATAAGGATATAACCATATCATTAATAACTAAATATTAATAAAGGAATTATACAGTACAATACCGTCTTCCTGAATGGCATACGCACATATGACAAATCGTCAGGGTTTTACACTTCTTGAAATATCGATTGTACTTGTCATTATTAGCTTACTTATCGGCGGTATATTAGCAGGCGAACAGTTAATTCGCACAGCCCGCAACCGGTCGGTTATAAAACAGATCGAGCAGATCAATACGTCTATTCTAACCTTTAGTATTAAATACGACTGCCTTCCAGGCGACTGCGATGATGCCACCTCTTTCTTCAATGGCGTTACAAATGGCAACGGCAATGGTATGATCGGAGGATATGCCAATTCAGAAGAAACCGGCACCGTGGAAAACTGGCAGATATGGACGCATCTGGCCGCCGCCGGACTGATTGAAGGCAGTTATACCGGTGCCAGCGGGGCCGGACATACATATCGGGACGCCAATATCGGATTAAACGTACCTAAACTCAAGAATAACGAGCATATCGGCATTTTTCTAGGATTCTGGGGCTTAGACGGGTCTGTAAGCGGCGCAGGATTTAGCGGTATCAATCACCATGTCTTGCAAGTCGGAGCAGATATGGGAGATTGTTGCGAATTATTCCAACCCGCCTTTTCTGCGCCCGATAATTATTATATGGATGTCAAAATTGACGACGGCTTCCCCAACAGCGGTACCGTTCTCGATGGGCATGCACGTTGGTATATTTCCAATCCTGAATGCAACATCAACGTAGCGGGAAATGATTTCACATCTCAGGCGGCCCGTTATCGTACCGATTCTGATAATATCGGCTGCGTACCCTTGTTCCTGTCGCAGGGATTTTAATTGGGCCAGCAAGGGATCCGACTATAACAACCTTTTAAGTTCCATTATTACGCGCATATCCGCCAGGCTAGGAAACAAGACGGGCAGCATCACCGCCATGCCGAAAGGTATGGATTTGGGCAATGGCTTGCGTGCAGGGCAAAGCATGCGCCCGGTAATGAAAAATAATAGGAATGCGCAAAGAAACACGCCTAATCCGCCTGTCCCGGCGCAGATGCCGCCCAGCGCCGTGAGCTTCGCGCCGTCGGGCAGGCGGTAGTTGTGCGCGGCTTTTTCGATGCGCCGGTGCCAGATAATGGCGCCAACGATCACGCCAAAGAAACCGCCAATCAGGAAGCCGTACAGCGTGCCGTCCGCCAGCGTGCGCAGGAGCATGCCGGTGACGGCCACCGACACCATGATCACTTTTTGCAGATAGCCCTCGTTATTCTCAATGCTCGCCAGGATAATCAGGAAAGTGCCGAGGAACACGCTGAGCAGGAAGTGCTCGCTGAAGCCGAACTGCAGGAAAGAGAAGGCAAATAATAATCCCACCAGCACTTCCGTCCAGGTGTGCGAGGTGGGAAACGGCGTGCCGCAGTAGCGGCAGCGGTGCTTAAGCATCAGCGCCGAGACTACCGGGAATAAATCCTTGGTGGCCAGCGGCGTGCGGCAATGGCCGCAGTAGGGCT
>CAYPEF010000031.1:0-18943 GCA_964409675.1 uncultured Rickettsiales bacterium
ACCAGCGCGAAGCCGCGCTTTAGAACATTCTCATAGCTCAGCGAGCCTAGCATCCTAGCCATCAGCTCCAGCTTCTGGCGTTTCTGGTCGATCAGGCGCAGGGCGGGCGGGGCGAGGCGGGTGGAGAGGTCGGTGAGCTTGCGGCTCCATTCATTAAGGTCATTGACGAGCAATTGCGGGCGTAAGGAAGCGGCGGTGACGGCCAGCTGCTGGGCGCGTTTTTCGATCAGCGCGGGCAGTGACTTGGCGAGCCGTTCGCTCCAGTCGTCCAGTCGCTGGGTAGCGGTTTCAATCAGCTGGGCAGGCTTGGGCAGGCCGCGCGCAAGGCCTTGCAGGCGCTCTGCCTGCGCCGTGAGGGTGCGGAAGATGGCGGCGCTCAGGCGGTGGTCCACCTGCTGCATGCCGAGTAGCAGTTCCGAGAGCACCGGCACCGCCATTTCGGCGGCGGCGGTGGGGGTGGGGGCACGGCGATCGGAGACGTAGTCGATCAGGGTGGTGTCGGTTTCATGGCCGATAGCGGAGATGACCGGGATGGCGCAGTTCGCCACGGCGCGAACGACGATTTCCTCGTTGAAGGCCCATAAATCCTCGATGGAGCCGCCGCCACGGGCCACGATCAGCACGTCGGGGCGAAGCAAGGCACCCTCACCCTGCCCCCCCGCCTCAAGGGGGAGGGTATTAAAACCCTGGATGGCGGCAGCTACCTGTTCGGCGGCGCCTTCGCCCTGCACCAGCACCGGCCAGACCAGCACGCGGCAGGGGAAGCGGTCCTGCAGCCGGTGCAGGATGTCGCGGATCACCGCGCCGGTGGGGGAAGTGATGACGCCGATGGTCAGGGGCATGAAGGGCAGCGGGCGCTTGCGCTCGGGGGCGAACAGGCCTTCGGCGGCGAGCATGGCCTTGCGCTTTTCCAATAGCGCCATCAATGCGCCCATGCCGGCGGGCTCCATGCGCTCTACCACGATCTGGTACGAGGACTTGCCGGGATAGGTGGTGATGCGGCCGCTGGCGATTACCTCCAGCCCCTCCTCCAGCTTGCAGCCGAGCTTGGCGAGGCTGCCGCGCCAGCACACCGCGTCCAGCACGGCGTTGTCGTCCTTCAGCTTGAAATAGCCGTGCCCGGAGGAGTGCGGCCCGCGCCAGCCGGAGATTTCGCCGCGCACGCGCACATAGGCGAACTTGTCCTCCACCGTGCGCTTCAGCGCCCCGGCGATTTCGCTGACGGTATATTCGGGCAGGTTGTGCTGGGGGGAGGGTTGTGTCATAAGAGCGGGTAAATTATCATTATTGAGTACGATATATGCATAAAAAAATTCTGGTTATCGGCTCCGGCGGGCGGGAGCATGCGCTGTGCTGGAAGCTTCGGCAGTCGCCGCTGCTGGCAAAGCTCTGGTGCGCGCCGGGTAATGCGGGCATTGCGGAAGTAGCCGAATGCGTGAGCCTTCCTACGCATGACAGCATTCTTGCCTTTTGTAAACAGCAGGGCGTGGATCTGGTGGTGGTGGGACCGGAGCAGCCGCTGGTGGATGGGCTGGTGGATGTTTTGCACGCGGCAGGCATCGCCGCGTTCGGGCCATCGAAGCTGGCGGCGCGGCTGGAGGGGTCGAAAGGATTTACCAAGGAAATCTGCCGGAAATATAACATTCCCACCGCAGCGTATGGAACCTTTACCGATGCGCAGGCAGCCATTGCCTATCTGGAGGGCAAGCCGATGCCGATTGTTGTCAAGGCGGACGGGCTGGCGGCTGGCAAGGGGGTGATTATCGCGCAAAGCGTGATGGAAGCGCAGCAGGCGGTGCAGGAGATGTTTTCCGGCAGTTTCGGCGAAGCGGGTAAAACGATTGTAATCGAAGAGTTCATGGACGGCGAGGAGGTGAGCTTCTTTGCGCTGTGCGACGGCGAGAACGCCGTGGAATTCGGCTGCGCGCAGGACCATAAGCGCGCGTTCGACGGCGATACCGGCCCCAATACCGGCGGCATGGGCACCTATGCGCCGCCGCCCATTGCCACGGATGCTTTACTCACCGAAGTGATGGAGCGCATTATCCGCCCGACCATGGCCGCCATGCAGGCGGAGGGCTGCCCTTTTAAGGGGGTGCTGTTCGCCGGGCTGATGATTACGAAAGAGGGGCCGAAGCTACGGGAATATGACACCCGCTTCGGCGACCCGGAAACGCAGGTGTTGCTGCTCAGGCGGGAGGGCGGGTTGCTGCCGCTGCTGGAGGCCAGCGCGAAGGGGGCGCTGGCTGGCATTGCGCCGCCGCGCATGCGCAAAGAAGCGGCGGTCTGCGTGGTGATGGCGGCGAAGGGCTATCCGGGCGAGTATGCAAAAGGAAGCGCCATCCACGGGCTGGACGCGGCGGCGGAGCTGCCGCAGGCGGTGATTTTCCATGCTGGCACCGCGCTGAAAGACGGGCAGGTGGTGGCGAACGGCGGGCGAGTGCTGGGCGTGTGCGCGCTGGGCGCGGATATTCGCCAGGCGCGCGATCATGCCTACCGGGCGGTGGACACCGTGGACTGGCCGGAAGGGTTCGCGCGGCGCGATATTGGCTGGCGGGCGGTAGGCGCGTAAAAAGAGCATTAACGCATACGCTTGTCTTTAACGGATGCATCGCTATACTGCCGCCAGCTTCACTTTGCCGATACTGAGCCTTATGTCCGCGTCTGTTTCTTCTGCTGCCATGCCTGTCCGCCCGAAAGTGGGGCGACTGCCGCCTTCCGTCGCCGCGCGGCCTGCCGCCACCCCGCCGCTGCAATTCGGCCAGAGCGACCGCTGGGACGGGCGGTTTGCCGTGTATGCGGCAGCATTGATCGCTTCTCTGGCGCTAATTACGGGGGCAGTACTGCATAACGGCGGAGGCAGGCCCTCCATTTCCAGCGAGAATTCAGAGAGAAAGCCAGCGGTTGCGGCGGCAGGCACGGCTGCCGAGCCGGTGCATGCGGTGAACGTGAAAACTCCGGAAGGAGAGCTGGTCGGGCAAGTTATAAAGTCTGATTTACCCAATGAATCCGGATATTACACCGTTCCCGTTCCCGCACCCGCCCAGCCGCAAACGGCGGTTGACAATGAGGACCGGAAGCGCTTACTTTCCATTATTAGCAATTATTAACTAAATCCGCCCTCAAAGCATAACAGGCGGGTTGATATTGGTGATGGAACCATGCGCTTCTTCGTCGTTGCCGCTTTTGTTTTTTCCTGGCTCTCCCTGCCCGCGCAGGCGGAAGGGACGCTTGGTATGGTCACGGGGCCGAAAACCGGCACCTATATTGCCATCGGGCAGGATATCGCCAAAGTCGCCGCAGGGGCGGGCGTGAAGGTGGAGGTGAAATCCTCCGACGGCTCCATCGATAATATCAAGCGCATCAACAGCAAGGAAAACGCGATGCTTGGCATCGTGCAGTCGGACGTGCTGGGCTTCCTGAGCCGCTCGCATAATCCTGAGACCAACCGCATCGCCGCCAATTTGCGCATGGTTTTGCCGCTCTATAAGGAAGAAGTGCATGTGCTGGCGCGCAAATCCCTTACCCAGTTCAGCGATTTGCAGGGCAAGCGCGTGGTGGTGGGCGAGGAAGGCAGCGGCAACATGCTGACGGCGGTCAATTTACTGTCATTACAGGACGTGAAAGTGGCCGATACGCTGAAGATGGCGCCGCCGGAAGGCGTGGTGGCGGTGCTGCAGGGCGAGGCGGACGCGGTAATCATCGTGGGCGGCAAGCCGATCCGACTCTTCAAAAATCTGGAAGACCTTGGATCGGAGGCGAATAAAAAATTCGCGCCGCTGCTGAAGGAGGTGCATTTCCTGCCGGTAAACGATCCGCGCACGCTGGAGGAATATAGCAGCGCCGAGATCGGACCGGATGATTATAGTTTCGTCTCCGAGACGGTACCGACTGTAGCGGTCACCGCCGTGCTGATGACATTCGCTTTCGCCGATTCAGGCAGCGCGTCCGCCAAGGCGCGCTGCGCATTGATCGGGCAGATGGCCAATGCCGTGCGCCATAATGTCGCCCAGCTGAAGGAAAGCGGCCATCCTAAATGGAAAGAAGTTAATCTCGACGGCGATCTGGCCATCTGGCAGAAGGATCGCTGCAGCTGGAACGAACCCACCACCCCGGGCCACATAGCAACGCCAAAGCCCGATGCAAAAACCAGCAAGGATCTGCTGAAAATCATCAACCGTTAATCGGCTCTTCGATTGCGCTTTTTTCAACATATTGATTTTGCCATCCTAAATAACGGGGTAAATAGCAGGTTAATAAAAAACGTGATTGTGTTTGGCAAGGCACTGATAACAATAATTTAACAATATGCTGCTATATTGCATGGATTATCAATTACGCTGATATTCTATGCTGGACTTGATTAAAGACCATTTTCTGGAGTTTGCTATAGCATGGGTATATTTCTCATGCGCGGTTGGCATAGCCGCAAGTGCTGCGGGTAAATCCTTTTTCCTCTATACGCTATCAGCGTTATATCTCTCACCTCTTTTTATTTATGTGTTACTGCTGGCGCAGGCGGCTGTGGAGAAAGAGCCGGTCTTGCTGCAGGAACCTGAAGACGATATTCGCGGCTGGGAGTTGCAGCGCTGTCCGCGCTTCCGTACCATGGTCAGGGCCAGTGCGCTTGAATGTTGGGAATGCCACCACCGCCTGGAGTAAACCGTAAAGCTTAAAGCAGGTGTCGCAACCGCTTCGCCTTGGCAGCAAGGTAAGCATGGTTATGCTCGCCAGCCTGTATCTGCAGCGGGATACGTTCTTTTACCATAATTTTTTCTGCGCTTAGCGCGTCGATTTTTGCCGGGTTATTAGTCAGTAGTCGCACCGAGGCAATGCCCAGCGAGCGCAGCATCTGCGCTGCCAGGGAGAAATCGCGCTCATCCGGCTCGAAGCCCAACATGATGTTAGCGTCTACCGTATCGAGCCCTTTATCCTGCAATCCGTAGGCGCGCAGCTTGTTGACCAGCCCGATGCCACGGCCTTCCTGGTTCAGGTAAATCAATATACCGGCTTTCTCCTGTGCCAGCAGCGCCAGCGCGCCGTGCAACTGGTCGCCGCATTCGCAGCGCAGCGATCCCAGCACGTCGCCGGTCAGGCAGGAGGAATGCAGGCGCACCGGCGGGGCTTCCAGCGCCAGCGGATCGCCCAGCAGCAGCAGCAGGTGCGTCGCCTGCGTCAGCGTATCGCGAAAGGCGATAACGCGCGTGTCCTCGCGCACGTCCAGCGGCAGTGCCACCGGTTGCGGCGTCACCCGCTCCAGCCCGGGCTTCAGGCGCTGGTAGCGCATAATGTCGGATACTGAAACTTCCAGCATGGAATCGGTCTCATCCGCCGGAACCGGCGGAGCAAGAAGCGCGGCAGGAGCAAGGCCGCTCAGGCGCACCAGCCGTCTGGCCGCTTCCTCCGCATCGGATGCAGGCAGTGCTTCCGCCACATCCGCACCGGGATCGGGTGCAAGCAGCCCCAGCGCGCAGACCTGGTCTATAACGGGTATCGTAAAAGCAACCGTCAGCATTCCGGCGGTCACTCGGTAGCCGAGCTGCGCTGCCGTAGATGCGGCAAGAATAACCCTTCCCGTCCGCTCCGCCTGCGCGGGCGCGGCTTCCACCTGCCGCACATGTTCCAGCGCCATGACCAGCAGAGATTGACCGTCGTGCGTCAGGTGAACGGCACGGCCGCGCTTCAGCTCATCGGCGGCGCGTTCTACCTGGCGCATCCAGAATGTGTCGGAGGTATAGTGCATGCTACCGCCTATAGCGCATGCGCCTTGAATTGCCCATGTTTAATTTTGGACCGCCTGCTCAGGCGCGGTGCGCCATCATGGAATCGGTAGCCGATTGCAGGGCTTTTTGCACCTTGCCATTGCGCGAGGTGCTGCTGTTCCAGGCGTAGGTGGGCGTATCCAGGCCGTTGCCGCGGCGGACGGAGAAGATGTCCTGGGCGATGACCGTCTCGCCTTCCAGCCCTACAATTTCGGTAATATAGGCAATGCTGCGCCGTCCGTTCTCGTCGCGATCCATCTGGATGATCAGGTCAAGCGCCGAGGAAACCTGCTGGCGAATGAAGCGCACCGGCAGGCTGGCGTTGGCCATTACCACCATATTTTCAATGCGGTTAAAGGCTTCGCGCGGGGAGTTGGCGTGCACGGTGGCCATGGAGCCATCATGGCCGGTATTAATCGCCTGCAGAAAGTCGAAAGCTTCCTCGCCGCGGATTTCACCCATGATAATGCGGTCCGGGCGCATGCGCAGGGAGCTTTTCACCAGCTCGCGGGCGCTGACGCCTTCACCGTCATACCGGTTATGGCCGGTGATTTCCATGCGCACCACGTTGGAGTGCTGGATACGCAGCTCCGGCGTATCCTCAATGGTAACAATGCGCTCGCGGTCATTGATGTTGATACTTAATGCATTGAGGAACGTAGTTTTTCCGGTGGATGTCCCGCCGGAGATCAGGATGTTCGCCCGCTCGGCGATGGCGGCCTTGAGGAAGACGGTCATCTGCGCCGTCATCTGGTTCTGGCGCTGCATGTCTTCCAGCTGGAGCGGCTTTTTAGCGAATTTGCGGATGGAGATACCGGCCCCATCCACCGCTACCGGCGACAGCACCACCGTAACGCGGTTGCCATCGGGCAACATACCGTCGATCACCGGATGTTTCTCAGCCACGTGCTCCTTGTTGCAGATGCGGATGATGATATGCGCGAGCTGGTTCACCAGGTCCGGCGATTCAAACGTAAAATCAGCCGGTTCCATTTTGCCGCTGCGCTCGATAAATACCCGGTCATGACGATTGATCATGATATCGCTGATAGATTCGTCTTCCAGCAAGCGATTAATCCGGTCGATGTAGTGATCAATGGCTGCATGGCCAGTATCGTTAACCATGGCCGCAACGGACTTACTGGCAGTGGCATGGGAAGCAGACATAGGTAATTCCTTCTAGGGCGCGCACGGTGATGTACGCAAAATGTACCTTATTCCCACTCCGATAGCAATAATTATTAATTCATATTAACCAAAACAAGCACTTGTATTGCATGGTTTTTTATCTGAATATACAAAAAGCATGCAAAAAAATCTTAACGTACAAACCTTATTTTCAGCGCCCCATCATCGCGGAAAACGGGATGGAATAGTTGACCAGCAACGTTTCCGCACCGGGATTCTTGTCATAAATGCTGGCATTGGAAATATGGTTGAAGGAAACCCCTACGCAGTGCATGTTGGGAAGCTGGTAGTCCAGCTCCAGCCCGGAGCGGAATTCCAGCGCGCCACCCAAATCCTTGCCATGCCCCTGCCCGTATGCGCCGACCATAAAATTCGGGATCAGGTACAGCTGGCTTGGCATCAGTTCGATTTCCCAGTTGAGGCCACCATAGCCGTAAATCGCTGCATCGGTGGTAATGCTTACGCCAACGGTTGGGCGAATGCCGTATACCAGCGGCTTCATGCGGTATTCCACCCCAAACTGGGCGCTCTGGTCATCCTGGTCGATCAGGTCGAACCAGCCGGCGTAACCGGTCAGGTATTCCTCACGCGAGGCGGCGGCCTGGGCGCTAATGGAGGCGGTGCAAAAAGCGATCAGCGAGGCGGCGGCCAGCAACGGACGGAAGGTCATAGATAAATCCCTGTATCGATAAGGTGAGAAGCAATTTCGGATATAGACTATTCGCATGCGGGCAACAATCCTTTTCGCGCGTTTGTCTGGAAATTGCCAAGCACCTAAAGATGCGCTTGGTAATTGGTGAAAAATCTGGTACAATTTTAACTAATTTACTCTCACCAGCACATCACAGGGTACGGCCATGGATTCCGTTTCAGAGAATACCGCCGGTACAGCCGATATCCCGGCCGTGCATAACGACCCGACCTTTGATCCCACCATGCAACCGGGCCAGCGATTCAGTTATTGTTTCTGGGGAAAGCTGTTCATCGCGGTGCCCGCCATTGCCATTATGTCTTTTTTCACCGCCTCTCTGTTCGACGACCCGCTGACGCAATTGTTTGTCGGCGGTTCGGTGGCCTGCGGCATGGTATTGCTGGCGGTATGGGTGGACAGACTCCCCTGCCTGTCCGGCATGATATTTCCGCGTAAAGTGAAGTAGTCAGTTTCCGAAGCAGATGAAGCCCGGGTTGATGAAATCGGGCTTGCCATATATTAGCCGCTTTCCATCCAGCGTCTCCACGCGTCCGCCGGCGGCTTCTAAAATGGCCTGCCCTGCCGCCGTGTCCCATTCCATGGTGCGCCCTAACCGGGGATAGAGGTCGGCCTCGCCTTCGGCAACCCGGCAGAATTTGACCGAACTGGAGGCGGAAGCGACGTGCGCTACTTTGTACCCACCCAGCAATTCTTCCATGCCGGGAGAGGTATGGTGACTACTTTTCACCACCGTCATCCCTTCCGCCGGGGTCGGGCGGGTGCGCACGGGGCACGGCCCCTGCCCCGGCTTCAGGCAGTAGGCCCCCTTCCCGGCCTCTCCGATATAGAGCGCGTCACGCTGGGGGATGTAGATCGCGCCCATGATGGGATAGTTCTCGCGGATCAGGCCAATATTGACGGTGAATTCGCCGGAGCCGCGCACGAAGCTGCGTGTGCCATCCAGCGGGTCCACCAGCCAGTAAAGCGGGGCGGATGTAAGGGCGGCGAGATTTTCATCCTCCTCGGAGATAATAGGGATTTCCGGCGCAAGCGCCTTTAACGCATCGAAAATCAGCCGGTGAGCCTCGATATCGGCGTCGGTGACCGGGGAATGGTCTTCCTTGGCGCGGGACTGGCGCGCGCCGGCGTAATGCACCATGATGCGCTGGCCCGCCTCGCGGGTGAAGCGCCCGATGCTCTCGGCAAAATGCTCTTTTATTATCATTTTACTTTGATACCCTGATTAGATCGGCTAAATCTAGCCGAAAATCGTTACTCCCCGCAGGAACCAATGCATGTCTGAGAACTACACCACCAGGCGCAGCAACCGCCTGAACGCCATCTATTCCTTTCTCCCTGCCGCGAAGGCGGAGGAAAAAACCTTCATCGCCGCGTTCTTCGCCAAAACCCCGCCCGCCGATCTGGAGAAAATAGCGCCGCAGGAAGCGTGCGCGCTGGCGCTCTCGGCATACGGCTTCATGCAGGAGCGTGCACCGGGCAAGCCAAAAATCCGTATCTTTACCCCCACCGAAGAAGGCGCAAGCGCGCACCGGCTGGTGATTGAGCTGATCAATGACGATATGCCGTTCCTGGTGGATTCCTTAACGGCGGAGCTTTCCCGGCAAGGATTTACCATTTATGAAACGCTACACCCGATGTTTGGCGTCAAGCGCAAGGGCGCGCAGCTGGCTGAGGCTGTGTTGCCGGAGCAAGCCGGATTCTCCCGTGAATCGTTCATCCACTTTGAGCTGTCGCCGCTGCCGGAGGATATTCAGCCGCAGCAGGTGCAGGCGGGTCTGGAGGCCACGCTGGAGCATGTGCGGCTGGCGGTGCAGGATTGGAAAGTGCTGATGCAGGAAACCTCGGCGCTTTCCGACGCGCTGCCGCAGGCAGGTAAGAGCTTCAGCGCCGAAGCCATCGGCGAGGCGCAGGATTTCCTGCGCTGGCTGGTAGATAAAAATTTCGTCTTCCTCGGCCACGCGGCGATTGACTACCCAAAGAAGGAAGGCGGCGCGCCAAGCATCGTGAAAGACTCGCTGCTCGGCATTTCGCGCATTGACGATATTCCCACCGACGTGCGCAGTTCGCCCAACCTGATCGACATCCGCAAATCCGACCGCAAATCGCAGGTGCACCGCCCGGCATTGATGGATGTGATTATCGTCAAGCGCTTCGACGCGAAAGGAAATGTCACCGGCGAGCACCGGCTGTACGGGCTGTTTACCTCCAGCGTCTATTACCAGAGCGTGGAGGAAATCCCGTATGTGCGCCGTAAGACCGGCAACGCGCTGGCGCGCAGCGGCTTCGATCCGGTGAGCCATGACGGCAAATCGCTGAAAGCCATCATCGAATTCCTGCCGCGCGACGAGATTTTCCAGCTCTCCGAGGATGAGCTGCTGGAGCTCAGCATCGGCATTCTCTCGCTGGAGGCCAAGCCCGGCGTGCGGCTATTTACGCGCCGCGATGTATCGGGGCGGTTTGTCAGCTGCATGGTGTTCGTGCCGAGGGAGTATTTCTCCACCGATATGCGCGAGAAAATCTGCCGGCTGCTGTGCGACACGTTTCATGCCAGCATGGAGAATTTCTATACCCAGCTTACCGATTCGCCGCTGGCGCGGCTGCAGCTGATCCTGCGGCTGCATCCGGGTGCGCCGGAAGTGGTGGATACCGCGAAAGCGGAAGCAGAGATCGCCAGCCTTACCACCCATTGGAGCGACCAGCTACGCGCGGCCGCCATGCAGCGCTTCGGCGGGCAGCGGGGTGAGCGGCTGGTGCGGCTGTTCGGGGGGGGCATCCCAACCTCCTATATCGGGCGGTATGATATTTCGAGTACTATCCATGACATGGAGAAGATGGATGAGGCGCTCTCCACCGGCACGCTGGCGCTGGAGCTGTTTCGCAACAAGGATGAAGACAAGCGCACTCTGCATTTGAAGATTTATAACCCGTATGAGGAAACCGCGCTTTCGGACATTCTGCCGACGCTGGAGCACATGGGCCTGCGGGCCATCGAGGAGCATCCGTTCCTGATCCAGCCGCAAGGCGGCGTGAAGCTGTGGATTCGTGATTTCCGCCTGACCACCGCCAGCGGCGAGGAGGCGGACATCGAGCCGATCAAGCCGCTGTTTGAAGAAACCCTCACCCGCGTCTGGCGCAAGGAGATCGAGGATGACCGCTTCAACGCGCTGGTGCTGCGTGCGAAGCTCACCTACCGGCAGGCCAATGTGCTGCGGGCTTACGCCAAATACCTGAAGCAGATCAATTTCACCTACGCGCAGACAGCCATCACGGCGGCGCTCTACGCCTATCCGAACCTTGCCCGCCTGCTGGTGGAGCTGTTCGAGGCGCGCTTTAATCCCACGATGAAAGGCCACGAGGCCAAGAGCGCGCAGGCGATGCGCGCGTTTGAAGAAGGCCTGTCGCAGGTGTCGAGCCTAGCGGAGGAGAAAATCCTGCGCATGCTGGCGGATGTGATTCATGCCACGCTACGCACGAATTATTACCAGAAAAGCACCGACGGCACGCCGAAGCCAGTGCTTTCCTTCAAGTTCAACTCGCACGCCGTGCCGGATTTGCCATTGCCCAAGCCTTACGCCGAGATTTTCGTGCATTCGGCGCGGGTGGAAGGCATCCATTTACGTGGCGGCAAGGTGGCGCGCGGGGGACTCCGCTGGTCGGACCGGGCGGAAGATTTCCGCACCGAGGTGCTGGGGCTGATGAAGGCGCAGATGGTGAAGAATTCCGTGATCGTGCCGGTGGGTTCGAAGGGCGGGTTCATCCTGAAGCAACTGCCCGCCGGGGCCACGCGCGACGCCATGCAACAGGAAGGCATTGCCTGCTATACGCTTTATCTGCAGGGGCTGCTGGACATTACCGATAATATCCAAGGCGGGCAGGTGGTGCCGCCGAAGGATGTAGTGCGCCATGACGGGGACGACCCCTATCTGGTGGTGGCCGCCGATAAGGGCACGGCTACCTTCTCCGATATCGCCAACGGCGTCTCTGAATCCTATGGCTTCTGGCTGGGGGATGCGTTCGCCTCCGGCGGCTCGGCAGGGTATGACCATAAGAAAATGGCCATCACGGCGCGCGGCGGCTGGGTGTCGGTGATGCGGCATTTCCGCGAAATGGGCGTGGATATTGGCAAAAGCGAATTCACCGTCACCGGTATCGGCGACATGGCGGGGGACGTGTTCGGCAACGGCATGCTGCTCTCGGATAATATCCGCCTGATCGCGGCATTCAACCATCTGCATATTTTCCTCGACCCCGCGCCGGATGCGAAGAAAAGCTTTAAAGAGCGCCAACGCCTGTTCGATCTCCCGCGCTCCAGCTGGAAGGATTATGACGCGAAGCTGATCTCCAAGGGCGGCGGCGTGTATGAGCGCAGCGCCAAGCGCATTGATTTGAGCCCGGAAATTCGGGCGGCGCTCTCCATTGAGGAAAAGAGCCTGTCGCCGGATGAATTAATTCGCGCCATCCTCAAAGCGCCGGTGGATTTGCTGTGGAACGGCGGCATCGGCACTTACGTGAAGGCGGAGGAAGAAACGCACGAGCAGGTGGGCGACCGCGCCAATAACGCGCTTCGCATCAACGGGCGCGAGCTTCGCTGCAAGGTGGTGGGCGAAGGCGGGAATCTCGGCTTCACGCAAAAAGGCCGCATTGAATATGCGCGCCTCGGCGGGCCCGACCATAAGGGCGGGCGCATCAATACCGACGCCATCGACAACTCGGCGGGCGTGGATTGCTCGGACCATGAGGTGAATATCAAGATCGCCTTCTCGCAAGCGCTTGGCAGTGGCAAGATGACGGTGAAGAAGCGCAACGATATCCTCGCCGCCATGACCGACGAAGTGGCGCGGCTGGTGCTGAAGGATAATGAATTGCAGACGCTTGCCGTCACCATCGCCGAATTGCAAGGCGTTACCCTGCTCGAATCGCAGGCGCGACTGATGCAGGGGCTGGAGCGGCAGGGGCTTTTGGACCGAAATATAGAATTCCTGCCCTCGGATAAGATGATTTCCGAGCTGAAACTGAACCATCAGGGCCTGACGCGCCCTGAGCTGGCGGTGCTGCTGGCCTACAGCAAGCTCGCGCTCTACCGCGATTTGATCGACTCGCCGCTGCCGGATGAGCCCTATTTCGCGCATGACCTCGCGCGTTATTTCCCGAAGGCGATGCAGAAGGATTTCGTAGCCGAAATCAATAATCATCCGTTGCGCCGGGAAATCATCGCCACCGTGGTTACCAACAGTCTGGTGAACCGGGCGGGGATTACTTTCATGCATGACATGCAGGAAAATACCGGCATGTCAGTGCGCGAGATCGCGGCAGCCTACACAGTGGCGCGCGATGCGTTTTCCTTGCGCAGCCTGTGGAACGAGATTGAAAAGCTGGAAGGCCAGGTGGAAGCCAAGGTGCAGGTGGAGATGTATGCCCGCGTCACCGAACTGCTGGAGCGCTCTGCGGTATGGCTGCTGCGCCATGCGCCGCACCCGCTGCCGGTGGAGGAGCTGATGCGCGAGCTGGCGCCGCAGATCGGCAGCTTCCTGGAGTCCGTGCCGCAGATGCATTCGGCGGCGACGGAAGAAGAATTCAGCGCCCAAAGCGCGCATTTGCGCGCATTACAGGTGCCGGAGGCGCTGGCGCACCATATCGCCGCGCTGCAGCCGCTCGGCTCAGCGCTGGATATTTTACGCGTGGCCAAGGAAGCGGGCATGCCGATTCCAATTGTCGGCAAGGTCTATTTCGAGCTGGGCGGAAGGCTTCAGCTGGGCTGGCTGCGCAATTACGCCGCGCGTATCCCGGCGCAAAGCCACTGGGACCGCACCGCCGTGCAGTCGCTGATTCATGATCTCTATGACGAGCAGCGGCGCTTAACGGCGCTGGTGGTGGAAACGCTCTGCCAGGACAGCGAATGCACCACCAGCGTGGATGTGTGGAACGCGCAGCATACCGAAGAAGTGGCGCGTTATGTGCGCTTCATCGACGACCTCAAGGCGCGCAACGCCTTCGATATTTCCGTGCTGCTGGTGGCGCTGCGGCATATCAAGATGCTTGGCGTATGAGCGGGATCATCGGGTTTCTCATCGCGCTCGCGCTGCTGCTGCTGTTTTTCCGGCTGCTGAAGCTGCTGTTCATCCTGTTTATTATCGTGGTGATCGCGGGGCTGGTGTTCGGCAATGGCAGCATGAGCCGCTTCTATTACAGCACCCCGCCCGCGCAGGAGGCTCCGCAGAAGCCGGAGACTGCGCCGCGCGAAGGCAAAAGCGTGATGCGGGATATTTTTCCTGTCGTCCCGGCGCAGGCCGGGACCCAGGCCTTTCCTGCGGACAGGGTTAAAAAAATCATCAGTGCCTCTCTATATTCTCTTGCGGATGCACGGCATGGGTCCCGGCCTGCGCCGGGACGACTGATATAGCGCATGACGCTCATCCTCGCTTCGGCTTCGCCGCGCCGGCTGGAATTGCTGAAAAGCATCGGCATTGCGCCGGATAAGGTGGTTCCGGCGGAGATTGATGAAACGCCCCTGAAACATGAATTGCCGGAAGCCTATGTGCTACGGCTGGCCGCTGAGAAGGCGCAAGCGGTGGCGGGAAAGCACCCCGAAGCCGTCATCCTCGCCGCAGATACGGTGGTAGCCTGCGGCAGGCGGCTGCTCATGAAAGCGGAGGATGAAGCGCAGGCGCGGAAATTCCTCACCTTGCTCTCGGGACGGCGCCACCGCGTCTATACTGGCATCGCCGTGATTGCGCCGCACAAGCCTCTGCGGGTGCGCGCCTGCCTGACGCAGGTGAAATTCAAGCGTCTGGAGGAGCGCGAGATCGCCCAATACCTCGCCAGCCGCGAATGGGAAGGCAAGGCGGGGGGATATGCCATCCAGGGCCTGGCCAGTGCCTTTATTCCCTCCATTAGCGGCAGTTACAGCAACGTGGTGGGCCTGCCCTTGCATGAAACATGGATATTATTGCAGCCTTATTATTCGTGAGACTTCGCAACTATCAGCGCATCCATATTCATTAATTTTAGTATTTTTGTTGCATTCAATATTTTTTTCTTTAAAGTAGATAAATATCTACACTAATCCAATAACTTATATGCGTTATGGATGAATCGCCCATTAAAGATCTGAGAAAATGGAAGCGAGAAGGGAAGACTACCGCTCTGTTCTTTGGGCGTTTTCAACCATTGCACAAAGGCCACCTCGCCACAATCAATAGCATTTTGCAATCCGGTTTGGATTTGCATATTTTTATCAATGCTAAAAGCAATACGGCGGATGAACGCAATCCTTACAGTATTCATCAAAAGATACAAATGTTTAAGCTGGCATTGCCACATTACCCCCAGGATCACCTTCATGCTGTAGATGTATATCTGGGTGGAGGCGGCGATATCGGCAACGATATTCGTAAACTCACCGATGAATTCACTAAAATAGCCCCCGCCGATAAATGTGTAATTTTTTATGGCGATAAGCAGGAAGATATCAAAACATATCTAGTTGATGGAGAGAAATTTGGTCCCGTTCATTATGTAGACTTTCTGACAAAACCTATTGGATCGTTTGATAAACAGGCCATTACCTCCGCGATGACAAGCATCTTTCAAGATGCAACAAAGTATCGCAAAGACCGTCGGCATAATGGCCATATGCTTCCCACGCCTGTGGCGAATTACGTAGCGGCGCAGCATATATTTGCTCAGAATAACAATAGGAATGTCGGCGATGATCCAGCACAGGATGAAAGAAATGTTGATGTAACACAATCAACCGATAGTGCTATTGCAACAAGCGACCTACAACTGGAAGCCTTGCGCGATTGGAGAACACTAATTATACGCCCAACCTCCAGAGAAAGATAACATCGATAAAAGCGATTGATCTCCAATAGCACAACCCTGTAGTAATTAAATTAACTTGCTTTTTCACTGCAGCGTGTTCCGATTGCATGGTCGCCACTATCCATACCGTATCTTTTGAAGGCATCGCGGCGGTGGCGATTGAGGTGCAGGCGCAGCTGTCGCCGGGGCTACCGGGGTTTATCATCGTGGGACTGCCGGACAAGGCGGTGGCGGAATCGCGCGAGCGGGTGCGGGCGGCCATCCATGCGCTGGGACTGGCGTTACCCGCCAAGAAAATCATCATCAATCTGTCGCCCGCCGATATCGTGAAAGAAGGTTCGCATTTCGATTTGCCGATTGCGCTGGCGCTGCTGGTGGCGATGGGCGTACTGCCGCAGGATGAATTGCATGAATATACCGCGCTCGGCGAGCTGTCGCTCGATAGCCGCATCCTGCCGGTTTCCGGTGTGCTGCCTGCCGCCATCCATGCCAACGGGCTGGGGCGCGGGCTGGTCTGCCCGCTGGCGAACGGGCCGGAGGCCGGGTGGTCGGGGCTGGAGCGGGTGCTGGCAGCGCCCTCGCTGCTGACGCTGATTAATCATTTCAAGGGCATTCAGCTCCTGCCGCCGCCGGAGCCGGGGCGGGCGGAGGAAGGCGGCATGCTGCCCGACATGCAATCCATCCGTGGTCAGGAAACGGCGCGGAGGGCGCTGGAGATCGCGGCGGCGGGGGCGCATAATTTGCTGATGTGCGGGCCGCCCGGGGCTGGGAAATCGCTGCTTGCCTCCTGCCTGCCGGGCATTTTGCCGAAGCTGGGGGCGGATGAGATTCTGGAGGCGAGCATGATTGCGAGCATTGCCGGGAAATTGCAATCCGGCTCCTTAAGCGCCCGCCGCCCCTTCCGCGACCCGCACCATTCCAGCTCCATGGCCGCCATGGTCGGCGGCGGTAAGCGGGCGCTGCCGGGGGAGATATCGCTGGCGCATTTAGGCGTGCTGTTTCTGGATGAACTGCCGGAATTTCCGCGCGGGGTGCTGGAGTCTTTGCGCCAGCCGCTGGAAACCGGCACGATTACAGTTGCCCGCGCGGCGGCGCATGTGACATACCCGGCGCGGTTCCAGTTGATCGCCGCCATGAATCCCTGCCGCTGCGGCTATCTGACCGACGCCTCCCGCGCCTGCAATAAAGCGCCGCGCTGCGGTTCCGAGTACCAGTCGCGCATCTCGGGGCCGCTGCTAGACCGGATTGATTTAACTCTGGATGTGCCGGAAGTGCCGCCGCTGACCATGCTCTCCCTGCCGCCCGGCGAGCCGAGCGCCAAGGTGGCCGCGCGCGTGGCGAATGCGCGGGAGCGACAGAAGGCGCGGTTCAGGCAGCTGGGCCTGCCAATACGCACCAACAGTGAATTAAGCGGCGAGGCGCTGCATAACGTCACCCGGTTGGATACGCGCGGGCAGGCGCTATTGGAGCGCGCCACGCAGCAATTCCGCCTCTCCATGCGCGGCCTGACCCGCGTGCTGCGCGTGGCGCGCACGATTGCGGATATGGCAGACGCTGACCAAGTAACAAGCGAGCATGTGGGAGAGGCGGTATCTTACCGCCAGATGCACCAGACGCAGGCGGTGGAGGCGGCGTAACTAGCGGATTGGTGCGCGGAATATGCAGATGCATTCAAGGCTATTTTCAGTAAATAAACTATATAAGGTAAAAACTAGCTTGGTCTGGAAGCAAGAATTAGCTGTTAGGGCCAACAAAATGTTTTATATTTCAAATTCTTGTATTTCTTAAATTTATATCACAGGGGAGTCTTCATTTTATGAAGTTTTGAAGCAATAATAGTGCTTACATAAATAATAAAGCACTAAACGAACTATTTATTAAAAATACTTAGTGCATTTAGTTTATAACTTTCTATATTTATCAGTGGCATATAAATCTATCGCGCATGCTTTATTCCATTATTTTATTAAAAGTAAGGTGATATTAATTGAATAAAGCGATTTTCTTAATATAATATGGGCTATACTTTAAAAAAGACATTCAAGGCAGTATATTATGCACAAAATCAATGATGCACTCCGTACCAATCAGTATAATGAGAAATGCTATATAAACTCATCCGCACGAGATTCAGTTAGAGTCAATAGAATTAATCTGCATATTGCTGGTAAAGAATGGGACAAAATACCCATTCTCCAATTAGATATTAACTCTAATAATCATGTGAACCTAAACAATGTAGAAATTAAAATTACGGTCGGAGCAACGAATCGAAGCACAGAGCAAGAGTTAAGACTCGCAAAAGAGATGCATAAAGCTGCATTAGAAGGGCTTCTTCCTATTCTAACTGGTGAGGGGTACATCGCGGTGATTAATAGGTCTGATCGGGATAGAGATCCGACAATACTAATTACATCAAAAACCGGTAAACCACCGCATCCTGCTCAGATATTAAATCTATTAGGTTCCCAAGGACTAATAAATGAGCAATTTGTTGGAGAAGTGATAACTGAATCCTTCCCGAAAGTATCTGTAAAAAAGAGCCTTTCCCATTTAACCACAGAAACGCGAGCACTTGGGCTTGACCCAGCCGCAATTCTGGATGCTGCTATTGATTTTTATAAGACGACGAAAAAGGATCCGTCTGAAGCCTTTAAGGCCGCGCAAAGAATAGGGCCGGGCTCTGCGGGTGGTGGAACATTGGGTGGCAGCGGTGGGCGGCTACGCTAGTTACTGCCCTAATAACTAACAAAGCAGCGAGTGGATGGTCTTATAAGTTTTCCATTGTAGAGAGGCAATTGCAGTAAGCTTGATGCCCTCCTATTTCAGCATAATGCGTGGTTTTCTATCCATTACTAGCATCGGAAATGAAATAGCAACTATTGCATAAGGCTGTCATTAAGCCGTTGTATATTTGCCATAAATGCATTTGCCAGTGAAGATGCTTTTATACTTGCAATGAAGGGAAGACTCCGTGTGGCGAGAAATCCCAACTGATAACGCACCATAAATATTCTACAAAATATTAGTTACCTTAACGTAGCAATTAATAAAAATGAATTTAATATCAATTATAATGATTAATTTTTCTGTATAAAATGACGATAGCCTGTGTGGGGCATTGTGATGATCTTGCCTTGTGTGTCCAGTAATATCGCGTTATCCCCTTCTGCAACCTTGCCAATGCGAGTGACATTCCCAAGCCTGCTGATTTCCTCGCGTTTATGTTCGGGAGCAGTAAATAGCAATTCATAATCGTCGCCGCCGGTGGCAATCAACGGCATAAATGAAGAATGGGCGCTGATCGCTTCCTTCGCCGCTTCTGAAAGGGGCAACAGGTCTGCCTGCAATTCCAGCTTCACGCCGGAGGCATAAGCCATATGCCCGGCATCTTGCACCAAGCCGTCGGAAATATCCATACAGGCGGTGGCCAGCCCGCGCAGGGCCTGCCCAAGGG
>CAYPEF010000032.1:0-1425 GCA_964409675.1 uncultured Rickettsiales bacterium
GTCGGCCACCGCCAGCGTCGCCTCTGGGCGGCGAACCTTGCGGTGCGCATTGCGCAGGCCCTCAAAGGCTTGCGGGCTGGTGACTTCGTGCACCATGTGGTGGTCGATGTAGAGCAGGCAGGTGCCGTCCTCTGCTTCGTGGACAAGGTGGGAGGCGAAGATTTTGTCGTAGAGGGTTTTTGGCATATTGACGCTGGCGAAAATGAATGGCATTTATTAATAAATACAGGAAAACATTATTTATAATATAGAAAAGCCTGCAATGAAAGAGTTAGATCGCTTTGATTTGTCACGTTTAATAAGTACCCGCCCCATACGTTGGAAAGCCATAGGGGAGATTCTTGCCAAGAAATATGGCAAAGAGCGCATTACACATGATGATGCAAAGACCTCGATCACTTTCAATCTACAAGATCCTCTTGAATTCTCTCAACTTAACCAGTTCGGGGAGATAGCCCTTTCGCACGGGATTAAAATCACTCACGACTTCTCTCCAGAAGGAAAAATTATAGAATCATTTTTACGGCACAATGACAAAAGCAAACTTACTGAATTTATTAAACAGATTGAGGTGCGTACCATACTGAATACACATCAAGAAACCCTGCGCCCAGTCATGCCTGAAGAGCCTCAAAGCATTTTACATGACGTAACAGGCAGAAACTGGCAGCATGTGGAAAATTCCAAATATGGTGAACCTGTTTTAGAACCGCGCGAATATTCACCGGGAACTCCGGGTAAACGCGATAATCAAATTGCCGGACTCGGTTTAGCTTTTAGCGCGCAGAAAAAACCTTCATGGCGCGATTGGAAGCATCATGTAAATGAAACAGAAGCAGGTTCTAAGCAGCCCAGAACCGTAATCCCCAGGCGCTGGATTAAAGAACGTGCCGATTATCAGCCAAATTCAAATCTTGCACAACAGCTACAGCAAAGCTTTAAAAGCCGCTAAATAAAGAATATTTTTAATACTTCTTACATAAAAAACCGGCCTTAAAGGCCGGTTTTTTTTATTATGTATCGAATCGCAGAACCTTACGCTTCCGCGCCCTCATCCTTCTTCACCACATCGCGCTTTTCCGTGATGCGGGCGGCTTTGCCGGTACGGCCGCGTAAGTAGTACAGCTTGGCGCGGCGAACGGAACCGCGGCGGAGCAGCTCCACGCTTTCCACGCGCGGGGAATAAATCGGGAATACACGCTCGACGCCTTCGCCGTGGCTGATTTTACGGACGGTGAAGGAGGAACGCAGGCCAGCGTTGCGCTTGCCGATCACCACACCTTCAAACGCTTGCACGCGCTCGCTGTTACCTTCAATAATGCGCACGTTCACGCGCACCGTGTCGCCGGGGCTGAAGGCATCCAGGCGCTTGCCTTCTTTCAGTTTATCCAGCTGGTCCTGTTCAAAGGATTGAAGCGTGTTCAT
>CAYPEF010000032.1:1525-2715 GCA_964409675.1 uncultured Rickettsiales bacterium
ATAGCGTTCCCAGACATCCGGGCGGCGAGCCTGCGTGATTGCTTCCGCCTGCTCCAGCCTCCAGCGCCTAATCTCGTCATGATGCCCCGACAGGAGCACCTCCGGCACAGGTCGCCCCTGCCAGAAAGGGGGCCTAGTATAGAGCGGATATTCCAGCAGTCCAGCAAATTCCTCACCCGTGTTAAAGCTTTCTTCCGCCAGGGCTGATTCCTTGCCGATCACTCCCGGCAGCAGCCGCACCGAAGCATCCAGCAGCGCCAGCGCGGCGATTTCGCCGCCGGAGAGGATGAAATCGCCCAGACTCACCTCAAGCATCTGGTAATGATCAATAATTCTCTGGTCTACCCCTTCAAACCGACCGCAGAGGAGTATCATGTCCCTGCCCTGCCACCCCTGCACCAGCCCTTGCGTCAACGGCACGCCACGCGGACTGGGATAGAGCATCAACGCCCCCGGCAGGCGCGCCTGCGCCGCGTCCAGGGCGCGGGCGAGCACATCCGGCTTCATCACCATCCCGGTGCCGCCGCCGTAAGGCCGGTCATCCACGGTTTTATGCTTATCTTCGGCAAAATCACGGATATTCCACGCCTCTAATGACCAGATTCCCTTCTCCAGCGCCTGCCCAGCCAGCGAGCAGCCGAGGGGGCCGGGGAACATCTCGGGGAACAGGGTGAGGATCAGGGCGCGGAACATTTTATCGCTCCTGACGCGGCGCATGCATGGAATTTGCTTTTTGGCGAGTTTTAGACTCAAACTCCATACACAAGCGGTATAAATTCTCGCCAAATACGCGTTTTAGTTCCGATTCCGTATCTAGGCTTATCAACTTAGGTTGTTGAAACGTAATTTTCTCCATAAATGTTCGTGGTTGCGGGTGCGGCGGAAATCGACCTTCCTCCAGCGCATCCTTCAGATGAAAGAAATTTACCAGCAGTTCGCTGGGCCGCCATATTTCTACATATTGACTTAAGCTGGCTTTGGGCAGCACTTCTGCAAGCCGCTGGCTCGCAAGTGCATAATGCTCTTTTCTAGACGCAAAGGCATTATACGCTTCGACGAATTCCGGCTTACGGCTGAACCAGCCCAGCGTGCAATCTGCGG
Source organism: uncultured Rickettsiales bacterium (assembly GCA_964409675.1). GTDB lineage: Bacteria > Pseudomonadota > Alphaproteobacteria > Rickettsiales > SXRF01 > CAYMDD01. The sequence goes on from CAYPEF010000032.1 coordinate 2,627, forward strand.
CATGGCGCAGCTCTTCCCTAAGAACACCCGTTAAACGCGAATCTTCCAGCAGGCTCTCTGAAATAAAAAGTATATTCCGGTCGGTGTTA
>CAYPEF010000032.1:2815-18941 GCA_964409675.1 uncultured Rickettsiales bacterium
GATTGCCTTCGCCTTTTGCCCACGCTGTCGTGCATTTTCTTTTTTTTCGCCACCGGTAAGAATAGTGAGTGCTTTTGTATCAAGATGCCCTCCCGAACGCCATGGGCCTTTCTTGCATTCATCTTCTACCATGCCAACGATACGGTTAAAAATGCCATGCGCATTGGAAAGCAAGCTGCCTTTTTCTTGTTCATTCAGCGGAGAGCGCTTAATAGCCTGCCCGACTTCATGCCCGGTTACGGCAAAGCTGTTCAGAAACACCACACGACCATGGCTGGAGGTAACAGCGGTATGATCGTTTGTAACGATATGCAGCCTATCAGGCCGCAAATCCACGAATAGCGGCGCGAAGAAAATCGGCAGCGGCTCGGGGACATATGGGGGCACTGTATTTTCCATAAGCGAATGCCTGCCGGTCAGGGATTACCGCAAATCCACCCACCACCCAGCACGCACTCCCCGGCATAGGCGACGCAGGCCTGGCCGGGGGCGACGGCGTTTTGCGGAGTATGCAGCGTCACTTCGGCGCGGGCGTTTTCCAGCGAGCGAATGACGGCGGGCACGCCGGGCTGAGCAGAGCGCATTTTCACCGTTATTTCACTACCGCTTGCAAGCAACTCTTTATCCAGCCAGTTACAATCGCGGATGATGAAGCGCTGCGTGAGCAATGCGGCCTGCGGGCCTACTACCACCTGTTTTTTCGCAGCATCCAGCTTTACCACGTAGAGCGGCTCGCCGCCGCCGGCGGTGGCGTCGCTTAAGTGCATGCCGCGGCGCTGGCCGACAGTGTAGTTGATGATGCCCTCATGCCGCCCCAGCACACGCCCGTCGATATGCACAATATCGCCGCTTTCCAATGCGCCCGGGCGGAGTTTCTCAATCACTTTCGCATATCCACCCTCGGGCACGAAGCAGATATCCTGGCTGTCCGGCTTATCAGCCACCTGAAGGCCGAATTTCTCCGCCAGTTCACGAGTTTCCTGCTTGTTTTTCATGTGACCGAGGGGAAAGCGCAGGAAGTCCAGCTGCGCAGGCGTGGTGGCAAAGAGGAAATAGCTCTGGTCGCGCGCCGGGTCGGCAGCGCGCAGCAGCCGAGCACGACCACCGGTTTCATCGCGCTGCACGTAATGGCCGGTGGCCATCACGTCGGCTTCGAGGTCGCGCGCGGTTTGCAGCAGGTCGCGGAACTTGACGGACTGGTTGCATTTCACGCAAGGAATGGGCGTTTCGCCGGCAAGATAGGTGTCAACAAAATCATCCATCACACTGTTTTTGAATCGGTTTTCGTAGTTCAGCACGTAATGCGGGATACCGATACGCTCGGCCACCTGCCGCGCATCCTGAATATCGGCCCCGGCGCAGCAGGCGCCTTTCTTATTGATGATCGCACCGTGGTCATAGAGCTGAAGCGTAATGCCAATCACCTGATAGCCTTCCGCCTTCAGCATGGCAGCCACCACGCTTGAGTCCACGCCACCCGACATGGCGACAACGACACGGGTATCGGCGGGAGGTTTGGATATACCTAGAGAATTCATCACATAAGCGCTTTTATTGATACAGGAGATTTAATATGACTCCCGTGCGATTTCTATGATTATTTTTAAATGGTTTACCGCGCCAATCCTTGATTGGGCTTGCCGTAGCGTGCTGTAATGGCTTCTTCTACAGCGCTATAGGCCCGGCATTCCGCCTGAAAATTTAATCCGGCGTCACAGAATATTTCGCTTTCAATTTCAATTATTGAAGCATGACTTTGCAATTTGCGCAAAAAATCTCCCATTTTGCATATAGCTGCAAGTGACTTGTCGCGGTAATCTGCCTGCTTTTGCGGTACTATGCCTGCATAGTCGCGCAGCGCGTTCAAATAGGCGATGTAACTGCGTGAATTATTTTTCCATTCGCATTTTAGTAACGCCGATCTTAATGCATTTAAAAATTTTCCATGCTTTTCAATTATATTAGCGCATAGATTAATATATGGCTTCGCTTCAGGCTCAACCCGATCCGGCAGATGAATCGCAGCAAGGCATAATGGATTCGGCGAATTTGCATTTGCCGTGCGTGACTCCTGCTCCCTCTGCGCCCTTTCTGCTGCATAATATTCTGCCACGGAAGCGAAGCGGTCAAACATTCTTTGAGGTTCTTCGGGGTCAAAAGATGGGGTATTAGGCACTCGAATTTATCCAAAAGAAATTAATGTTAATACACTAATTATCTAATCTTATTTCCTTGCGCCACCAAATTATTTCACTTGAAGGAGACGCTTTTGGCTATTATCGCTGCCGGTATGACTTCTTCGCCCCCTCGCATCCTTCTTACCAACGACGACGGCATCCATGCCCCCGGGCTGAAAGCGCTGGAGCGGATTGCGAAGGAATTATCCAACGATATCTGGATTGTAGCGCCGGAGACGGAGCAAAGCGGGGTAGCGCATTCGCTGAGCCTGCACACGCCGGTGCGCACGCGGAAGATCACCGCCCGCCGCCACGCCGTGACCGGCACGCCAACCGATTGCGTATTGCTGGCGAAGCAGGCGATTGTGCCTGCCAAAAAGCCAATCGAGCTGGTGCTCTCCGGCGTCAACCGCGGCTCGAACGTGGGAGACGACATTACTTATTCCGGCACCGTGGCAGGGGCGATGGAGGGGGCGCTGCTCGGCATTCCCTCGATTGCGCTCAGCCTGCTGCCGGGGAAGGAAGAACGGTTTTACTGGGAGACCGCCGTTGCAAGGGCCCCGGCACTGATACATGAATGCATTGCTTTAGGATGGCCGAAGAATACACTGATTAATATTAATTTCCCCGCTTGCACACCCGAGCAGGTGAAGGGCGTGCGCGTAGCGCCGCAGGGCAAGCGGGTGATGAGCGTGGGGCTGCATCCGCGCGTTGACCCCAAGAACCGACCTTATTTCTGGATTGGCGGCGAGCGGGAGAATACGTCCGCCCCGAATGTGGATGTCAGCCTGCTGGATGAAGGCTATATCACCGTGACGCCGCTGACGCTCGACCTGACCGACCATGCAACGCTGAAAACTTTCCGCGCCGCGCTCGATTCGGCTTAACCCTTTCTTTAAACATCTGCCCTAGGCTGACCGGCATCATTCGTTCATTCAGCGAGCATGCATGCAGCCAGCCCTTCAGCCGAACCCGCCCGCAACGCCTTGGCTCAGCCATCCTTCCACCCTCTCGGAACGTATTCGGCTGGTGATGAAACTGCGCGGCTGCGGCATTACCGACACGGCGGTGCTCTCCGCCATTGAGAGCACTCCGCGCGAAGCCTTCGTGCCCGCCATGTTCCACGACCAGGCCTATGAAGATACGGCACTGCCGATTGCCTGCTCGCAGACGATCAGCCAGCCGAGCGTGGTGGGCTGGATGACTTGGGCGCTCGATATTGCTCCGCGCTCGCGGGTGCTGGAAATCGGGACCGGCTCAGGCTACCAGACGGCGATTTTGTCGCGCCTGTCGCGGCATGTTTACACCATCGAGCGCCACCGCGAGCTGTACCTGGAGGCGAAACAGAAATTCGAGGAGATGAAGCTCACCAACGTCATCGCCCGCCAGGGCGACGGCGCGAAGGGCTGGAAGGAAGCCTGCCCGTTCGACCGCATCATCGTCACCGCCGCTGCGCGCGAAGTGCCGGCGGTGCTGCTTTCGCAGCTGGCCCCGGGCGGGGTGATGGTGATCCCGGTGGGACAAGGCCTGCCGAACCAGCTGCTGCTGCGCATCCGCAAGGATGAACAAGGCAATATCCAGACGCAGCATCTGATGAACGTGCGTTTCGTGCCGCTGGTGGAAGGGCAATAAAGCCCTGGAATATCCTGCCATGCCGTTGCATGGCGGCCTCCGCATACCCGCCCCGCAGCCCGGGCCCCGCCATACGGCATGGATGACACGCCCCAGGAAATCCGCAATATATTATTATTTAACAGTATAATGGAATAACTACAGCTTTATGGGCGTTCGGCTACAAGAATGTCATGCAATTGTCACATGCAAATTGGCTGTGCGCATGATAAATATACATAAAGTAATGAATTAAACGTTTATTTATCCATGCCCGCACCTGCCGCACCCACTCCTAAAGCACCGCCGCCCGCCATGCGCGCGCAGGTGGCGAACCAGCAGGCTAATGTGCTGGGTCAGGCGGCGCAGCATGCCATGGACCAGCAGGAAGAAAATTTTGCTTTTTCCGTAGTGCGCAAAACCGCGCTTAATTTGCTGACACCACTGGTTTATGGCTCGGTGGGCGTATCGTTTTTTGGAATGCTTGTGGGCGGCATGGCTAAATCCGGCGTAGCTGGTCTGCAAAGTCTGGCAGTTACCATCCTTAAAGCCACACAGCTCAGCGGGCTGATTCAGCATGGAGCCAGCGAAACCATTGCAGACGCAGCCCAAGCCAAAGCAGCCGAAATAACCTCTCTGGCCGCAGCAGCAGACCCGCTGATTACTATCGGCCTTTCTTTTGGTGCTATCGCACTTGGCGCTGCCTTGCTTGGTAATATCATCACTACCCAGATGGAATGCGAGCAGGCGCGCCGCGCGAAATGCGCGCAGCAGGCGCAGCAGCCACAGAAAGCGCCGACGCAGCAGATCGTCATCGTGCCGGTGCAGGACATCGAGTTCAACCAGAACAGCCGGAACGACCCTACCGACATCGAAATACGCGATCATGCGCACCTCCATTCGCAGGAGAACCGGCTGGATCTCGGCAAATTCACCAAGCTGATCAACAAGCAGCATCGCGAAGCGGAGCTAGCCAACACTACCCGCGTGACGTAGCCGCACCTGCGTGCAATCCTGCCACTGATCCGGTCAATCAATGCAGCAGATAAAAACATGCGGCCTTTCCTCTGCGCATTTACCCTTCCTTAACGCTAATCGTGCTACGCGTGAGGCAGTAGGCGCATTCGCTGCATATTGAATTGCACTGCGCCGCCCTTTCCATGCCGCCTTGCGCCGTAACAGCGCAGCGGCACGGGATTATACCAGCGCCATACAGCCCGGGAGCCGATAATGAACCATTCCCTTACCCTCCTTGCCACCGCCGCCCTTGCCCTTGCCAGCGGCTGCACGCAGCCGGCGGCGGAGATTGTACTTAAAGGCAGCGAGGGCGGGACGAGAATGAGCTCCGGCTATAGCAACTCGTATGTTTCCAGCGGATCGTCTTCCTATATCGCGCCGGCATCGCAGGATACATCCAGTTCCGCCGGAGTGCAGTCGATCGGCGTTACCGATTTGAGCGCACCCGCGCCTGCGCAAACCGATACGCAAAAAAAAACTGAAAAACTGAGCGAAGCGCCGGCCAAGAGAAAAGTTGAACCAGCTAAGATAGCATCCACCGAACCTGAAAAGCCTGCTGCCGCAAAGAAAACGGATTCCATTGCCATGGCAGAACCGGCCGCGGCACCCATTCCGGCGATTAAGGCGCATGGCAAAAGCGCCTTCATTCAACCGGTGGAAGGACGCATCATCTCGCACTTTGGCGCCAAGGGACCAGGCATTATTAATGACGGCATTAATATCGCCGCGGAAGAAGGCGAGCCGGTAGTGGCCGCCGCCGACGGCGAAGTCGCCTATGCGGGCAACAAGCTGAAAAGCTACGGCAACGTGGTGATCCTGCGGCACGCGGGCAGCAAGACCACCACCTACGCGCACCTTGCTCGCATGGTGGTGAACAAGCGCCAGCGCGTGCAGCAGGGCGACATCATTGGCTATGTCGGCGCCAGCGGGAACGTGAAGGAACCGCAACTGCATTTTGCGCTGCGCAAAGGCAAGCAGCCGCTCGATCCCGAAACCGTGCTGCCCAGCATGCACGCCTCCATGCCGATGCGCGGCGTATAATTCCCCCTATGTAAAGAGCAAAACGCCATGGATTCGATCCCCCTTCTTTCCAATCACAAAGGCAATGCTTCCCATCAACGGGGGTTTACATTGATGGAACTGGCTATTGTCCTTGTTGTCATCGGATTGATTATCGGCGGCATTACGATAGGCCAGAGCATGATCCGCCAATCGCAGCTTACCTCGGTCATCGCACAGGTGCAGCGCTATGAATCCGCCATCGGCACGTTTAAGAAAAAATACAACGCGCTGCCGGGCGATATGGCCAATGCCGAAAGCTTCTGGGGATCGGATACCAATTGCCCTAATACCGCTGCTAATACCACTTATAAGAAAGCAACCTGCAACGGCAACGGCGACGGCAGGGTTTACGACGATATCAGCGCCGGGCAAATGTACGAGACACACCGCGCCTGGCAGCAGCTGGCCAATGCCGGGCTGATCGAAGGCTCTTATACGGGGGCGCGGGGCTCCGGGTTCGCCGCGCAGCAGGTGCCGGGCATCAACAGCCCGAAACTGCCGATCAAAAAGGCAACGCTGCACCTGATGCACCATTACGCCCTCCCAGCGAATACCGATCTGTTCCCTTTCAACGGACACGGATTCAATTTCTGCGATGAAAGCAGCACCGCCTGCGCCGCCATCATCACCGGACCGGAAGCCAAGTCGTTGGATAGCAAAATCGACGACGGGCTGCCCGGCATCGGGCGCGTCATCACCTGGAAACCGGCATATCTTGCCACCTGCGCCTCCACCTCCGATCCCTATACCGCCGCCTATGTCGCGAGCGATAACACCACGCGCTGCGCGCTTCTGTTTCAGGTCAATACTGATTGAGAGGCACTTAAGCGGCATATTGCATGGCATCGGACCTATAATCCGCTTGATTTAAGCAAGGCGGCAGCTATCCTTGGCGCACCATCATAAGGATAGACGCATATGGGCCTGAGCCTTTCACATCTATTGCTGATTCTGCTTATCGTGCTGGTGCTGTTCGGGCGCGGGCGCGTATCGAGCGTCATGGGCGAAATCGGCAAGGGCATCCGCGCCATGCGCGAGGGCCTGAAGGGCGAGGATGAGCGCGCTAATGCCCCCAAGCCCCTGCCCCGCACCATCGACCAGCCAACCGAAACGGTCAGCCACACCACCAGCCGCGACGCCAATCCTTAAGTCTTATTCCGGCTGTTCCGGCACCGGCGATATGGCCGGCTTGCGCCAGGGAATAGTCACCACCAGCGTATGCGCGAAGCGGTCGTGCCAGCCTTGGCGCTGTTTATCCCAGGCAATCCAGAAAAAACCGAGCAGCAACGGCGCGCCTGATGCCAGGTAGCCCAGCAGGCGCTTCAGGCACTGCGCACGCGTTGGCGGCGCGCCGCTGACGGCATCGGCAATACGGATACGCATCAGCATCTTGCCGGGTGTGGCCGCAAAATGCCGCCAGAACAGATAAGAATAGGCCATCATCATCCCCAGCTGGAACAGGAATTCCGTGATCCAGCGGCGCAAGCCCCCGCCCTCAATCCATAAGTGCAGCATCTTTGCATTGCGCTCCTTGGGCGTGGCAATCATATCCTGCGCCGCGCGCCAGGCTTCGGGGTCGATATGCATTGGTCCCGCCAGCAGCGTGGCTACCACATGGCTTGCCTCGGTCAGCAGCAGCATCAACAGCGCCGTATCCAGCATCGCCGCCAACATACGGCGCTGGAAATTGGCGATGGTTGCGCCAAACGGCGCCATGGCCGGCGCTTTCCGCCGCCAAGGGCTCCAGAGCAGCTTGACCGGGTCCGGCATCCAGGGCGGCAACTTGCGTTGGCTCATAGGGATTCTTTCACAAGAATAGTAAGATCAGGCGGCAACGCGCCGGGAGCCAGCCGGGGAATCACACAGATCGGCATAGCATTTCCGGTAAACTCCCGCAAGGTGGCGGCGGTTTCCACCAGCGAGACCTCGCTTCCCTCCGATTCGCTAACCACGATCCCCGCCACCGGCACGCCGCGCGCGCGCAGCGACTCCAGCGCAGTGAGCGCGTGGCTTAAGCTGCCGAGGTAACTGCCCGCTACTAAAACCGCCTTGCAGCGCAGCGCTGCAATCCAGTCGAGCATGGTATGGCGCATATTCAGCGGCGTCATCACCCCGCCTGCGCCTTCGATTAGCAGCAGATTCCGGCCCGCGCGGCTGCGGCAGAAATCCGTCACTTCCTCCAGCCCGATCTCCCCGCCTTCCCGCGCCGCCGCCATATGCGGCGACAGGGGCGCGGCGAAACGCCACGGCGATATATCAACTACCGCTTTCTCATCCACCCCCTTCCCCAGTGCACGCAGAATCAGCGCCGTATCGCTCCGCGCATCCCCCGGATCATAGCCGGAGATGACCGGCTTCAGCGCATGCACAGCGCACCCCCGTGATCGCAATTGCCGGCATAGCGCTGCCGTCACCAGCGTTTTACCGATGCCAGTGCCGGTGCCGGTGATGAATACAGAATTAACTAACATACTTATATAGTTATATTTTTACCCTATAAAATGCAACCCCACCCTCCTATCGCCGTTGAACAGACAACCAATTGAAATATTTGACATTTCCATTCTAATCGTAAGAAATATGTAACAAATATCCGGTAGCATACCTAGAAGGGACTGGGTAAAATGTAATTATTGAAGTTAACTCGCCTGCCCGTGCAGGCATTCTGGACAGCTTTCATGGCGCAAGACGTTTTATCCGTTACAAGAGAAGATTTTGAAAATCTGCAAAAGATGGTTCCGTCCGAATTGCGCGATAGGCTGGAGTTCAAGGAATCAGGCGATGGTCACGGAATCGTTTTAATTAAAGGGCATTTTACCAAGGAAAATGCCGCTTCCATTCGCGGCAGGCTTAATTCTGATGTGGAGGCAGCCTTTCATATGGTTCCCGGCGCGTCTGCGATGAATTTCAAAGATGAATTTGCTGCTGTTGTTGAATCCATACGCGGTAATGAAGAACCTACATTCCGCGTGGCCCTCTCTGCTGATGGGGTAAAAACGCTCGCCAAGCCTGAAAGCTGGCCCAAGAAATGGGCAGAAGCTGCCGCACAACGTGCACAGGATGAAGCCGCCGGGAAGCCTATTGAACCGTATGAAATAAGCAAAGGCGATACGGTTGGAGAGTTTGCGACGAAGCACGGGCAAACCGCTATAGACATGGCAAAGCCATATATTGATGGTGCAGTTGATACGGCAAAGAACGCATCTACTCCTGCAATGGGCTTGAAAGCAGCTTCAATTGAAGCGAAATTAGCAGAGCGTGCGCACGTGCCAGGCGCTTCCTATGCCAAAGAAAAGATAAATGAAGCCAGGCAAGCTATTAATGGAGTTGCAGATAATGTAAAGAAGCAGCTTCATGACGCGGCCGATAGTTATGCTCCGCCACAGGAAGGCCCGCGTACCGGCCCCAACTCCTTTACTTATGGCGATCAGTTAGTAAGCGCGCTGGCAGCAGCCTCTATTACGCAGGATGAACTTGAAACGCGCAGAATTAATAAAGAATACGATGCTATCGAAGCAGAAGAAAAACGTAAAAAAGCGGAAGCCTCAGAGGCACGTTTAACTGAGCTTAAAGGCCTCGCCAGCAGAGCGCCTGAACAGCAGGCGGGCCAATATAAGAGCATTATAGACAATATTCCCGCAGAACATACACGCCAGTTGGAAGTTGCTGATAGTGGCACTTTCATCAAAGGCACTTACAACCAACAGCAGGCGCAGGCAATTACCGAAAGCCTTAATACAGAACGCGACGGCGAAAGCGGCAGAACTCCTGGCGCGGCTATTATGGCTCCTATTAACTGGGCGCGAAATAAAGTGCTGGGTGATTCTAACCCTCTAGCCGTAGCGGAAGAAACGGAAAACGGTTATCGTATAAAGATCAATCCGGCACTTGAGCGGGCAAAAACAGCGGATTATGAACGCGCACAGCTCGCCGCCAGCGAAGCGGTGAAAGAAAGAGCACAGGAAGCGGAAGATAGACTGCGCGGTATTGACGGACTCAATCTGGTTAAAGTAACGCGCATACAGGGCACGGGGGCTGAAATTACCGTCAATCCCATGCTTTTAAGCGAAGAACAAAAAAAATATGGCGGGCACCACCACCTGACCAGCAAGGAAGTGACGGAGGCTGCCGCAAAGGGGCTGGCGGATGCCCTTGGCGGTACGGTAGTTACGGCTACGAATGGTGATATTAAAGTAAAAGTAAATGATATTACCCATGTCGCCGCTTCACTGGAAAGCGATGCAGGAAAAAAGCATATCAATCATAGCGTGCAGGCGGAAAGAACCCGTGCTTATGACCAGTTGGTTGCTAAAGGTGTCGAAAAAATAAGGGAAGAAGAACGTACCCGGGAATATTTGGCATCTGTTGAAAAACGCAATCAAACCTATAACAGCCAGCAGCCGGTATGCGAGTTAGCCAACCAATTGCGTATTACTACCGTTTCCAACCCCGATGGCACCTATGCCGTATTGAGCATCGGCCAGAGCGGTGACTACGCCATTTCCGGCAAGGATACGAATGGCGAACTGAACGAATATGGCAAGCGCAATAAGCAAGTCGCGGCTGAACTGAATAACAAAGTTCCTGGGCTGGCCGATCTTGACAAAAATGGCAAGCTGGTGCTGAACGCACAATCGGTTTTGCTCACCCCAGAGGGAAAGAAACAGATTGATGATGCAGTGAAACATATCCAGAAAAACACCAGGGAAACAGAAGATTTCCTGAAAGTCGCCGACCAGCGCGGCACCAGAGAGAACGCGAAGGCGGCAGAGGAAACAGCAAAGCTCCACGCATTGAAAGAGAAAAACGCTGCCGCAATGGCTCCTATTATTGCGCATGTAAACGAACGCGCGCTGAAAGTCGCTGATACCGACCATAACGGACGCCTGGATGACAAAGAACTGGCGAACTTGCGCAATGATTTAGCCAAAGTCAAACCCGGGCAAGACCTTTTCCAAGGCGAGCTGAGCGAAGCCGCGCTTGGCAAGGACGCAGCTAAAAGTAAACAAGCGTTCCATGATTACAGAGTGGCAAATCTCAAGCAGGAATTGAATAGCCTGGATTATGCCGGCGTCAGCACTGAGGACCTTCCGGCTCTGGCTGCCGTGCGCAAACCGGAGGCCAGCGTGGAACTTGCCAGCAAGGAAGCGAAAGAAAAATTCATCCGTAATAATGATGAATACAGGAAGCAAGAGGGCGATGTCGCAGCGAAAGCGGACGGAAAGCTCGACGATAAAGAGCTGAAATCGGCAGCGAACCACCTCGATATGCGCCTGCTCGACAAAGCCGCCGATACGAATAATGACAATAAAATAGATAAAGATGAGCGCAACGCTTTCGACGGTCTTGGGATTAATGAAAAGATGGTGGCGATTAAAGCCATGCTGGAAAAGAATACTGCGCTGAAAGATGAAGTACTGGCATTGCGCGATCTTGGCTTTAAAGGCACGCATGTAGGAATCGCCGCGCTCAGCGCCGCGCCTTCCGCAGCAATGGTGGCGAAGACGGACGGCGAAAAAGGCGCTGGCGTTACCTAAATCCGCCTTAGGTGAATCCTATTTTACGGCGATATTCTTTCAGTCACTTTCACTGCCTTATACGCGCAAGCGTCGCTTAAGCGTTGTATTTCCATACACTCCTTATACCGCACTGCCTTAGTCACTACGGTATCTTTATCAGCGCGCTGCTATGGTCCTTCTCATGCAGCGGGAGCATCCGCTTCCGGAAATATCTGCATAAGTGTTTCACTCAAGGAGGAATAATACCATGGCAAACCGTAACCCGTCGGACAATCTATCGCAGGAAGATCGCGCCAAGGGCGGCCGCAACAGCCATAAAGGCAGCCAGGCCACCAATCGCAGCAGCAGCGAAAAATCGTCCCGCAGCTAAGGCTCGACGGACGCAACTCCATAACAATGCGTAATTCACGCCGCTTGTTATGCCTATATTTTTAAGCCCAGATGGATTTAGAAATAACAGGCTATTACTTCGTATAATTTTTAATCTTTTGGAGGATTTTATGAACAACGATCGCAACAATCAGCAGAACCCCAATCAGGCTAATCAGAGCGAAAACCTGAAAACCCCGCAGAACAAGAATCAGCAGGCTAATCAGGGATCCAGCCAGACCGGCTCGTCCAACACCAACCGCTAATTTAGTATTAGCTTTGGTTAAAAAGGGCTCCAGCAATGGAGCCCTTTTTGTATGCCCAGTACCCTGTCATTGCGAGCGCATGCGAAGCAATACAGCTATCCACCTGTTGAGAAATGGACGCTTCGCATGCGCTCACAATGACGGAGCCGGTGAAACAGTTGGCTTATACCGCGCCTGCCTCACGCACTATTTCTGCCACCGCATCCGTTAGCTGCGTCAGCTCGGCGGACGTGATAGTAAAGGCCGGCATGAGGTAGATAATATCCCCGAACGGGCGCACCCAGACGCCGCGCTCGATGAATTTCGGGCGGAGCGCGGATACGTTCAGGTTTTTATCCATCTGCACCACGCCGATGGCGCCTTTCACGCGCACGTCCACCACGCCGTTTATTCCCTCGCAGGGCGCAAGAGCTTCCAGAAGATGTTTTTCAATTGCATCGACCTGCTGCAGGCGCGGCTCGCTCTCGAACAGATCGAGTGACGCGTTGGCGGCGGCGCAGGCGAGCGGGTTGGCCATGAAGGTGGGGCCGTGCATGAGGGCGGCGTCGGGGTTGTCGCTTAAGAAAACCTCGAAAATTTCGCCTTGCGTAAGCGTAGCGCCGAGGCCGATGGCGCCGCCGGTGAGAGCTTTCCCGAGGCACATGATGTCCGGCGCAATCCCAGCCTCGTCACAGGCAAACATGTGGCCGGTACGGGCGAAGCCGGTCGCGATTTCATCGGCAATAAACAGAATGTCATATTTCTTCGAAAGCCGGTACAGCTCACCCAGTATGTCAGCGCTGTGGAAGCGCATGCCGCCCGCGCCCTGCACCAGCGGCTCGATGATCATGGCGGCGATCTGCTTATGCACGCCAGCAAGCAGCGTTTCAAATTCAGCGAAGCCATATTCGTCGGTGGGGATATTCATCACGAACTGCTGGATCACGGCGTGCTTAAAGGCTTTATGCATGGATGCTTCGGGGTCGGAGACGCTCATCGCGCCCAGCGTGTCGCCGTGGTAGCCATCGGTGAAGCAGAGAAAACGGTCCTTGCCGGTTTTGCCCTTGTTGCGCCAGTATTGCAGCGCCATCTTGAGAGCCACTTCCACCGAGACCGAGCCGGAATCGGAGAAGAACACGCGGCTTAAGCCATCCGGAGCCATTTCGCATAAGCGTTTCGCCAGCGTCAGCGCCTGCTCATGCACCAGGCCGCCGAACATCACGTGCGGCATGCGGCTTAATTGCTCGGCCATGCGGCCTAAGATATGCGGGTGGTTGTAGCCGTGGCAGGCGCTCCACCAGGAAGCCACGCCGTCGATCAGCTCGCGCCCGTCCTCCAGGCGGATGCGGCAGCCTTCCGTAGAGGCCACAGCTAACGGCGGGGCGCTGGTCTGCATCTGGCAATAGGGCAGCCAGATGTGCGGCAGGCCTTTGTCGTACCAGTCGGCTGCGCTCATTCGCCTAAGCCGCTTCGCTTGCGCATTCTGCCGGTGCTTCCATCATGCTTATGCCGAGTTTTTGCAGTAACGCCCGGTCATGATCAGCTTCGGGGTTGGCGGTGGTGAGGAGTTTTTCACCGTAGAAAATGGAATTGGCCCCGGCGAAGAAGCAGAGCGCCTGCACCTCATCCGACATCTGCTCCCGGCCCGCCGAGAGACGCACGAAACTGTCCGGCATCACAATACGGGCAACGGCGATGGCGCGCACGAAATCGAGCGTGTTCACCCCCTCCTCGCCGTAAAGCGGAGTGCCTTCCACCTGCACCAGCAGGTTCACCGGCACGCTTTCGGGGTGCGGGTTGAGGTTGGCGAGCGTCATGAGCAGCTCGGCGCGGTCTTCCACCCCTTCGCCCATGCCCACAATCCCGCCGCAGCAGACATTCATCCCGGCGGCGCGTACGTTGGCGAGCGTGTCCAGCCGGTCCTGGTAGGTGCGTGTGGTGATGATGCGGGGGTAGTAAGATTCGGAAGTGTCCAGGTTGTGGTTGTAATAATCCAGACCCGCATCGGCAAGCGCTTGTGCCTGCGATTCATTCAGCATGCCAAGGGTGGCGCAGGTTTCCATGCCTAAATCTTTCACGCCTTCAATGATGGAGGCGAGTTTTTCAATATCGCGGTCTTTTGGAGAGCGCCAAGCCGCGCCCATGCAGAAGCGCGAGGCCCCGGCCTCTTTCGCCTTGCGGGCTTCGGTGAGAATCGCGTCTTTATCCATCAGCTTTTCGGCTTTTACGCCGGTGTCGAAATGGGCGCTTTGCGGACAATAGCCGCAATCCTCGGCGCAGCCGCCGGTTTTAATGGAAAGCAGCGTGCTGATCTGCACTTCGTTGGGATTATGATAGCGCCGGTGCAGGCTGTGGGCGGTGAACAGCAGATCGTTGAACGGCAGCGCGAACAGGGCGAGGATTTCGTCTTTCTGCCAATCAAAGCGGATATCGTCTTTATTCTTGCCAGCCATGCCAACCCCTTCTAGATGTTTAACCTTTACCCCTATGCACCATTTCCGCCGCAAATGCCAGCATTAGACGACATTCTCCGCCCCCGACTGCAGCTGCTTGAGCAGAAGCGGCAACGGCGCACGCTTTCCGCCTGCGAGCCGCTGGATGGCGTGCGGGTACGGCGGGGGGATAAAATGCTGATCTCCTTCAGTGGCAACGATTATCTGGGCTTAAGCCAGCACCCTCGCGTGGTTGCCGCCGCGAAGGAAGCGCTGGAGCAATACGGCGCGGGCGGGGGGGCATCGCGGCTGGTGACCGGCAATCATCCGCTCTATGCGCAGCTGGAAGCGCAGCTTGCCCACTTAAAAGGGACGGAAGCCGCCTGCGTGTTTGGCAGCGGCTATATGGCCAATATCGGCACCATTCCGGCGCTGGTGGGCAAGGCAGATATGATTTTAGCCGATAAGCTCTCGCATGCCTGCATGCTGGACGGGACGCAATTATCGGGAGCCGATCTGTACCGCTTCGCACATAATAATGTCGCCCATGCGCGGGAGTTGCTTACCCGTCACCGCGGCGATTATGCACATTGCCTGATCATGACGGAAACCATTTTCAGCATGGACGGCGACAGAGCCCCGCTTGCCGAACTGGCCATGCTGGCAAACGAATTTGATGGCTGGCTGATGACAGACGACGCGCACGGCCTCGGCGTGCTGCACAGCATGGAAAATCCAGCACAAATCCAGATGGGCACGCTTTCCAAAGCAGCAGGGAGTTACGGCGGGTATGTCTGCGGTTCTGCCACCATGGTGGAATATTTGCATACCGCCGCGCGCAGCCTGATTTATTCCACCGCCCTTCCCCCGGCGACACTGGCGGCTTCCAGCGCTGCGCTGGAGATCATGCGCATGGATGCGGCCCTGTGCGCCCGCCCGCTGGCGCTGGCGCGGATGTTTACCCAAGCGCTTGGACTGCCGGAGGCGCAAAGCGCCATTGTGCCATTAATCATGGGTGAGAGCGCGAAGGCGCTGGAATTGTCGCAGAAGCTGGAGGAACAAGGTTTCCTCGTGCATGCCATCCGCCCACCCACCGTGCCGCCTGACACTGCCCGGCTGCGCTTTACCTTCAGCGCCTTACACGAAGAGGCAGATATTGCGCGATTGATAAAATGCGTTTCCGCCTGCAAAGACTTGATTTCGGCTTAAGGACAAGATACGAGATTTATATTAACCAGTTTTAATTATTAGCATGACCGACCACTCCCCTGAATTCACCAAAGACGATGTCATTAAGTTCATGATGAATGAACTTGAGAAGGATGACCCTATGGCGCAGGCAATTAAGCACGATATGGAAAAAGGGGAGGAAAGTATTGCCCGTCAAATAATGCGCACGCTTAAAGATACTACCGATAAAGTATTTTATCTTTCTGACAAAAAAACAACTTATGTATCTCGTCAACCTCAACCACCTTCACAAGGCTGGTGTAAGGCTTATAATGATAGGCTTGCGGAAGAACGCAAAAAAGGTTTGCACCCGAGCCGCAACTAACGCGCATAATTCTATACGCCACCGCACGATGCCAATATTATAATTAGCCGATGAAACAGATTACTTTAGCCGGCTGGGGGCAAGCGCATGATGCACTTAGCCATATCGCCCCGCAGGCGCAGGCGGTGGATTACGCCGC
>CAYPEF010000033.1:0-18692 GCA_964409675.1 uncultured Rickettsiales bacterium
AACGGCATTATTTATTATCCCATCAAGATCACGTGCAATCTGATTACCCTCATTCACAAGCGATAGCTCATGCATGATGTCGCAAGCATTTTTAGTAACGCCTGCGCCCGCTATCAGCCCCAGCACACCGGCAATTCCTTTTTCAACAAATGCTATGGCTTTTTGCCTGCCGACATCCGCTTCATGCTTCTGAAGACGCCTGTTATAATCATCAACCTGCTTGTCAAAGCTTTCGGCACTTCCTTCGAGATACCTCCCAACCAAATGGCGGTACTCTTTGCTTAATCTCTGGCATTCACGTTCCGTATCCACACTTGGCCTATGAGTGCTATCAGCATAACTCGCCACTGCACCGGCAGCCGCAAAACCCGTGATTATAGCTTCCCTGCGGGTCGGCAAAGCCTTTTGTAGCGCTTCTTTCCGCCGCGCCTGTAATGGCCTTTCCGATGGAGGCGTTATTTTTCTGATAAGGTCTTTTTCATGTCCCAAGAGATCAGGAATTGCAGGAGCAGATGCATTACGCTCAAGAAAATTAAAAACCGCAGAAGGGCCATATTTTGCATCAAGCTCACTAAGAAAATGGGTACCTGGTGACGGTGCTTCTTCATCCCTACCACGAATTAAGGTCATAAAATCTTCATACGCCTCATGCGGCTTTATTGTACTTTCAAGCATTATCAATCTCCCTTTTCGCTAATTCTAAACAAAAAGGGGTAAAAATAACTGTGAAGATATGATTAAGAATTTTAGATCCTATTAAACCCATTGAAATTAGAAGTTTTTTACGTTGATTCCTATAAAAAATTCAACTTTGTGGGTATGTACTAATACGCAATTATAACCGGGACTGCGTGCCGCCGTGAATCCGAATCCCCCTTAATCCCGCCACGGCAGGAAAAGGTAGCGGGGCAGCACCCATTGCTTTTTCAATATAACTGTTTAGCGCAGATAAATCGATTCCTACATTATTATTCAGCGTAATACAGTTGCATTCCGTCAGGTATTTCGCCGCAGCTACCAGCCCGCGTGCGGCTTTCTGGCTCTGCCCGCCCAGCAAATCCATTCCTTCGCCGTCCCTGCCGGTGGACTGGGCGAGTACAAAACGGATACCCTCTGGCACCCCCTTAAGCTGCACCTGACGGTTGCTGCGCTCTACTACTTCCTGGATAGCCACCTGTACATTATCCGCATTGCGGTAGCGGGATTTAATGCCGCTGCCCTCCCCCGGCATCAACACCGCTGAAGCATCCGCGATGCGCTGTGAGAGCGCCTGATTGAGGGATTGCTGAATAGGTCCGATGGCATAATCGTTGATGGGCACACCTTCGGCCATGTAGGTGCTATCTGGCGTTTTCTCGATCGCAGAAAGGGAAATCCATTTACGCTCGGCGATCTCTTTCCCGGCCTCGGTGAAATCATCTCGCATCGGCGGTGGTGTATCGAGCGTGCCCAAGTCCACTACAAAATGCGGCGCTACCGTATAAATACGCTGAGACGCGCCGGAGGAAAGCGAAAGCGTAGTCGGGGCATCCACGCGGCGGATTTTATCTTTATAGGGCGTCAGGTCCAGCCCGGTTTCTTCATGCACTTCGCGGATGGCGTTTTCCACATCACTGACATCTTTGTTCGGCGGCAACGCGATACCGGCTGCACTCGCCGCCTCGCGGATGGTTTGCGGATCGGAGAATGCAATCTTTGCTTCCTGCCAGCCGTCTATCTGCGCCTTGGATTTTACGCCATTGGCAATTGCGTGATGAAGCAATTTATCTGCATGCACATCACCCCCAAGCGGTTGCTCGCCGATTAGATCCATGTACCCGGCGGGATACACCCATCTGTTTTCCGCTTCACCGCTTTTCAGGCGTTTACGCGCCATGAGCATTTTCGTATCGCCTGTGGCGGCATCGGTATAAATAACAGTAGCGGATGCGCCGATGGAAGGACGGGCATAGGGATAAACAGAGAGCTCTTTTCGGTGGGTAGGCTGGGTGCCAAGCTGCCCAGCCAGCGCATTCGTCAGCTGCTGCAGATCAGGTCCGGCAGCGGCAATTTCCCCACCCACATCTGGCACACCAAGCGCATTGATGGAAGAAAGGAGGGCCGATTTCACCGCCGCCGATGCCGCTGGCGCATCCATGCCCAAGCCGCGCAGAGCAGCAACGCCCTGCTGCATTCCTGCAGCAATGGCAAACGCACCTTGATCGATGGTTGGAACCGCCGTTTGCATGAACAACATTTTTCCTTTCACATTAATCATTTAATTAACATATTAGCCTACCATCACAAGTGACAGTTTGAAGACAGTCGATAAGCCTTTTGCGCCGCAGCATTTTTCCTATATAATAGCATTATGATCCGCCAGTTTGAACTTGTCGAAAAAGTCAAATCCTACGACCCCGCTGCCGATGAGGACTTGATAAATAAGGCTTATGTCTTCGCCATGAAGGCGCATGGCTCGCAGAAGCGCGCCTCGGGGGACCCGTATTTTTCCCATCCCGTGGAAGTGGCCTACAAGCTCACCCAGTATAAGCTGGACACATCCTCCATCATCACCGCGCTCCTGCACGACACGGTGGAGGATACGCCGGTCACGCTGCAGGACATTGAAGACGCGTTCGGCCCGGAAATCCGCGCGCTGGTGGACGGCGTCACCAAGCTCTCCAAGCTGGAGGGCAAGTCGGAGAACATGAAGCAGGCGGAGAATTTCCGCAAACTCTTGCTTGCCATGTCGGAAGACATCCGCGTGCTGCTGGTGAAGCTCGCCGACCGGCTGCACAACATGCAGACGCTTAAGTACATCAAGAATCCCGAGAAGCGACAGCGCATCGCCCGCGAAACCTCGGAGATTTACGCCGCCCTCGCCGAGCGCATCGGTATGCGCAACCTGAAAGAAGATTTGCAGGATCTGGCCTTCGCCGAGCTTTACCCCGAAGCGCGCGACTCCATCACCAAGCGGCTGGATTTTTTACGCGAGCAGGGCACGGCGGAGGTGGAGAGCATCGTGCAGTCGCTCAAAAAAACGCTGAGCGAGGGCGGGCTCACCAATGTGCAGGTGTACGGCCGCGAAAAGCGCCCCTATTCCATCTGGAAAAAGATGGAGACGAAAAACGTCAGCTTCGAGCAGCTCTCCGACATCATCGCCTTCCGCATTGTGGTGGATAGCATACCGGAATGCTACCAGGCGCTGGGCGCAATCCATGCGCACTGGCACACCATTCCGGGACATTTCAAGGATTATATCTCCACGCCGAAACCGAACGGCTATCAATCCCTCCACACCGCCGTCATCGGCCCCGGCCAGCAGCGCATCGAAATCCAGATTCGCACCAGGGAAATGCACGAATTCGCCGAATATGGTTTAGCAGCGCACTGGGCTTACAAGCAGCGCGAAGGCAATACGGCGGGCACGGAAGGCAAGCAATTCCGCTGGGTGCGCGAATTGCTGGAGATTCTGGAAAAATCCGCCAACCCGGAAGAGTTTTTAGAAAACACCAAGCTGGAGATGTACCACGATCAGGTATTCTGCTTCACTCCTAAAGGCGACATTCTCTCCTTTCCGCGCGGCGCCACGCCGGTGGACTTTGCTTATGCCGTGCATTCGGGCGTCGGCGATACCTGCGTAGGCGCGAAGATCAACGGACGCATCGTGCCCTTACGCACGCAGCTGAAAAACGGCGACCAGGTGGATATCATCACCTCGAAAACGCAAACCCCCTCGCCCAGCTGGGAGCGCTTCGTGGTCACCGGCAAGGCGCGCAGCGAAATCCGCAAATACGTGCGAACGCAGCAGCGCAACGAATATGTGAATCTCGGCAAGGCTATCCTCACCAAAACCTTCAAGCAGGAAGGTGTGGAGCTCACCGACAAGCTGATGGAGCCGGTGCTCGCGCAGTTCAACAAAAAAACCGTTGAGGATTTATACGCCGAACTCGGCGAAGGCCTGCTCAGCCGCCAGCAAGTGGCCGAAGCGGTGCTGGCGCTGGTGCGCAAGCCCGACCATTCCATCGGCAACATGCTCGGCGCGTTGGCGAAGCCGCTTAGGCGCAAGCCGAAAGCCAATGGTGCCGCCGGGCCGATGCCAATCCGCGGCCTCATTCCCGGCATGGCGCTGCATTTCGCCAAATGCTGCCACCCCATTCCGGGCGACCGGATTGTGGGCATTGTCGCCACCGGCAAAGGCATTACCGTGCACGTGATGGACTGCGAAACATTGGAAAATTACGCCGACTCGCCGGAACGCTGGATTGACGTGGCATGGGACCTCAAGGAAGAAACCCACCATGTCAGCCGCCTGCGCGCCCATATCAGCCACGAACCGGCGGCGCTGGCCACGGTAACGAATGTGATAGCCAAAGAACTCGGCAACATCAGCAATCTCAAAATCACCCACCGCTCCACGGATTTCTTCGAGATACTGCTGGATATCGAGGTGCGCGACACGCGGCACCTGAACAACATCATCGCAGGCCTACGCGCGAAGGATTGCGTGCAGAATGTGGAGCGGTTTCAGACGTAGGGTTAGAGGCTTTTGCGCTCGCTTTTTTCTGTTGTAGGAAGCCTAGGATCAAGCTGAGGCATCTCATCTTCACGCGCCTCACCCGGCGCAGCTTTCTCAGGTTCTTTCTTGCTTAATTCCTTTCGATAGGGAACTTTGATGTCATTAAGCAGCGCCTTAATATCCTTATGGGTTTGCGGAACATCAAAATCAACGCTGAAAACTTGTGTGCTTGTACCATCAAAATTCCTGGAAGACGATTGTATAACACCGCCTGTTTTTACGTCTTTATTTACAGTAATCTGTATTTCATCTTCCGGCCTTCCATTAGGCTTTCCAATAGTGACATAATCAATATGGAACGTTTCACGATCTTCTTTTAACGAGCCATGGATTTTAATTTCTTTATCTTTCCAGGTAGAATCATCACGTTCATTAATAGCCACTGGTGCACGAATCAGGTCAATTTCTCTGCTATATGCTTGCTCTACCACCCTGATAGGCGATCTTCCGTGAGCTAAATTAGCTTTTTCAATATATATATTTTCCAGTTTCTTGGCGTCACCGGCATTGGTTACATGGTAATTACCGTTTTTATCGCGCGTTACCGGAATATCTATCGCCGGAACCTCAACCTCAAGAGGTCCGCTTCCTAAGACATGTGCCTTGAAGATATTATTTTTTCTATCCAGCATTCCTTCTGCATTCGCAGAATAGCCGTTCATGGGGAAACTAAAGCTTTCATAACCGCGATCATTTTTCTTCAGCGTTACAGCCGGGCCTTTCGGGATGTTGCTTGTTTCTGGGGATGCTCCGGCTGCCTTTACTCCAGCGCCGGGATTTTGCGCATTGCCTGAGAAATATTTCACCGGATTAAACCCGGTAGCAAACATAGCAACACCACCCGCCACCAGCGCCCCTATTGTACCTAATCCCAGCATGCTCCCGGCGCCCGCGCCTTCACCGCTGCCGCCGAACAGGCCGCCAAGCAATAACCCGCCCAGCGCCACACCGCCGGTGATAAACAGGTTTTTGTAATCTTTCTCGCCCTTGTTTTTTTCCTGCACTATGTTTTTTAATTCATCTCCTATGGCAAGTGTCCGGGCATAAGCAGAGCGAACTTTAGCATCCTGCTCTTTGATTTTTTTCTCGTTTGGATCATCCTGTAACTGCGCATCAGGAATATTATGCTCTTTGACCCATTGAACATAATCATCCTGTGCATTTGATAATTTTTGCAACCTTGCATTCGCTTGATCGCGTAATTTTAGATCGTCTGCTAGATTACGTGTGAACAGGTCGGCACGCTCGGCTGCCTGCTGTGCCGTTAAATCGGCAAAGGACTTCTTGTTCCTTTGCGCTTCCTGCTCTCTCCGCTCCGCATCGTTTACCAGATTCTCCATTGCATTCAGAGAATATGCAGCTGTATTGGAAGCGCGCTGCCTGAGGGTTTGCGTCACGTTTTTTTTAGCTTCATCGACATACTCTTGCATGTCCTCAAGCTTTTTTTCACCCTCGCTTAGTAAATCTCTAATCTCTTTCTCGTAGCCTTCGATTTCGTCAGTCGTATTTTGAAGCTTGCCCATTAAATGTCGTCTTTGGTCCTCATTCCTTATCCTGCCTATCTTACCGGCTATGGCACCAGCGACATCAAACGCTTTGTATTTTACTTCCCTTAAATAGCCGGGAAAATCCTGAGCCGTGTAAGATTTACCGGTATCCACGTTAATCGTGCTTTTCTTTGCATCCTCCATCTGATTCTCAAGCTGACGATACATTTCACGCGGGTCTTGGCGGCTGAAATCTTGGTCCGCCGGCACTCTTTTGATAGCTTTCGCATTTTCGTTGATGGAAGAGTGCCTCTCATCCAGGTCTTGATAAGCCCACTTCTTAACCGCTTCTTTGATTTTTTCCAGCCGCTTCCGGCTATCATCGCGATAGGAGTCGATTTCGCTATCCAGAGCATCTGACATTGGCAGTCCTTGCTATTTAGCTGCGTTTTTTAAAAAATACATAATTATCATTGTTTTATAAAGTGACATTTATATGACATCTATTTTACCAATTCTTTATTTATAGTTTAATAATGAAGGGCCTTTTCCCTAATAAATATTTGTTTTTCATAAAATTTTAACCACTGACCACTTAACCCTTTCTTAAACGCTCTGGCGTAGACTCGGAACCGTTTGAACCTATCTACGCAGGGGCTTCTATGTCTTCTCGCAATTTCTTACTGCTGGCGGTGGCGCTGGTGATTGCCGGGTTTACGGCGTTCGCCCTGCGCACGCGCATGCAGGCCGTTCCCGCCAATACGCAGGCGGCGGTTACCGTGCAGCGCATCCTGGTGGCGAAAAAGGATATCCCGGCAGGCAGTTTCGTGCGCGCCGGGCAGGATCTGGACTGGGCCAACTGGCCATCCAATGCCATCCAGGAATACCATATCCGCGAGGGCGCCGAGCAGATCACCGCCTTTGACGGTGCGGTGGCGCGCCGCGCCATGAAGGCGGGCGAAGCCGTGATGCCGAATGCATTGATCAAACCCGGCGCGGGCGGGTTTCTCTCCGCCGTGCTGGAACAAGGCAAGCGGGCGGTTTCCATTGCGGTTACGGCCACATCCGGCAATGCCGGGTTCATCTTCCCCGGCGACCGGGTGGACCTGATCGTCACTCATAAGGTGAAAGTCACCTCCGGCCCCGGCGGCGAGGCGGAAGAAGCCGTTATCAGCGAAACTTTCGTGGAAAACGTGCGCGTGGTGGCGGTGGACCAGAAGCTGGACAATCCTGAAAACAAGGCGCTGCTGGCTAAAACCGTAACCGTGGAAGCCACCCCCAAACAGGCGGAAAAAATCCAGGTGGCCACCGAGCTGGGCAAGGTTTCCTTCTCGCTGCGCTCACTGAGTGACAGCACCGTGCAGACAAACGCTGACGGCAAAGATTTAGTCACCGAGCTGACTAAAGGGGAGCCGCAAAGCTTCACACGCGATTTTGAAGTCAGCCCCTCGCTGGAGCGCAGCGGCAACTCCAACGCGCGCATTCGGGTGATACGCGGCGACCAGTCGGAACGCCTGGAATTTTACGGAGGCGCACAATGAAATCCTGCATGAAATCCATCCTGCTTTCGGCGGTGCTTGCATGCACCACGGCGTCCATCGCTTATGCCGAACAGCAGATATACCGGGTGGAAGTCAACAAGGGCCAGATGGTCAAGCTCAATAGCGTCGCCTCCTCGGTGCTGGTGGCAGACCCTACCATCGCCGACATTCAGGTGGTCAGCCCGCGCATGGTCTACCTACACGGCAAGAAAATCGGTGAAACCTCGATCTACGCCATCGATTCCTCCGATAATACCGTGTTGGACGCCTCCGTGGAAGTGACGCACAACCTCACTCGCCTCAACCGTACCCTGAAAGAGCTGGTGCCGGATGCCGACGTGGAGCTAAAAAGCGTGGACGGCGGCCTGGTGATGAACGGATTCGTCGATACGCCGATGCAGTCCGATACAGTGAAAAATCTAGTGGGCGGATTCATCAGCAAGGATGAAAAACTGGTCAACATGATTAACACCGCCGGCACCGACCAGGTGACGCTACAGGTGAAAGTGGCCGAAGTCTCACGCAACGAGCTAAAGCGCTTCGGCATCCACATGGAAAACCTGCTCAACACCGGTAATTTCGTGTTCTCGCTGGCGCAGGGGCGCGACTTTCTGGAAGGTGGGCAGGTACTGCGCAACAATACCGACAGTAGTATTTACGCCGGCTATAACGGCGGCAAGCTGAATGTGCAAAGCGTGATTGACGCGCTGGAGACGCAAGGGCTGGTATCCGTGCTGGCCGAGCCGTCGCTCACCACCACCTCCGGCAAAACGGCAAACTTCCTGGCGGGCGGCGAATACCCGATTCCGCTGGTGGACGGCAATGGCGGCGTATCAGTGGAATATAAGCCCTTCGGTATTAGCCTGAATTTCACACCGACGGTGCTTTCCAAGGACAAGATCAGCCTCTCCGTTGCCCCGGAGGTGAGCAATATCTCCTCGGTTAATTCGCTCACACTTGGCAACAATACCGCCTTCGTCATTCCCTCGATTCCAACGCGCCGCGCGCAGACCACGGTGGAACTCGGCAGCGGCCAGACGTTCGCTATCGCGGGCCTGTTTAAAAACGACCGCTCCAACAACATCGACAAATTCCCCGGCCTCGGCGAAGTGCCGGTGCTTGGCGCGTTGTTCCGCTCGCAGGAATTCCAGAACGACCAGAGCGAGCTGGTCATTCTTGTTACCCCCTATCTCACCCGCCCGGTGCCGGAGAAAATGGCCACCCCGCTGGACGGCTACACGCCGCCGGTGGACCTGGAGCGCATCCTGCAAGGAAAGCTCTATCATGAAGCCCCGGCCGCCGGTAATGCTGAACCCGCTCCCGCCCTGCACGGCGACGGCGGCTTCATGCTGCAATAAGGAGACATTCGCATGAAACGCACCCTTATCCTGATCAGCCTGCTGCCGCTTGCCGCCTGCAATCCGGCTACGGATTACAACGGCACTGACCCCGCTACCTACCTCTCCACACATGAGAAGGTCAGCCAGGTGGAAACGCTATATGCCACCTATAATGTAAGCTTCACCGGCAGCACTCTTTCGATTGATGAAAAGGAACGGCTGCACGCCTTCCTGAACGATATCTCCGCCACCAACATCGACCATGTAACGGTAAGCTTCCGCACACGCGACAATGACCGCGCGAAGCACCTGCTGCGCCTGCTGCGCACCGAAGGCATGCCCAAAAGCGCCGTCAGCTTCACCACCGATAAAAACATTCCCTCCTCCAGCGCGAAGCTGGACGTGGCCTACAGCATGGCGGTGCTGCCGAATTGTCCGGACTGGAGCAAATCCTCCACACATAATTACAGCAATACCATGCAGAGCAACATGGGTTGTGCTACTGCCGTTAATCTCGGCCTGATGGTCGCTGACCCGAAAGACCTTGAATCCGGCAGCGGCGACATCACTCCCAACCCCGACCGCACGGCGATGGTGCTGGAGAAATACCGCACCGACCTCAATTTCGGCAGCACATCCAGCAGCAGTAACAGCAGCTCCGGCAGCAGTTCCACATCCTCTGCTACAAGCCAATAAGGTACACCATGGCATCCGGTTCCCCCTCTCATGTTCATTCCTATACCCCGTTTCTCGGCTTCGTATCCCAGGATGCGGACCTTGAGGCGCTGAAAGCATTTGCAATAGCACAGGGCTGGACAGACGCATGCGTTCACAGCGGCAATATCGCCACTGCGGCGGAATTTTTAGCCAATCATTCGTCGCCGCAAGTGCTGGTGGTGGAGCTTCCCTCCGCCGATGCTGCGCCCGGCCTGCTGGACAAGCTTGCCGACGTATGCGACCCCGGTACCAAGGTGATCGCCACCGGCAAGATCAACGAATACAGCTTCTATTGCTGGCTGACCGATATCGGCATTTTCAGCTACCTGTTGCAGCCGCTGAGTGAAAGCTCATTGCAAAACGTCTGGCAGAAGGCAACCGCCCCCACCGGCCCGGTGGAGAAGAAAGCCAAGGAACCGGCGCGCATTTACGGTTTCATGGGCTCGCGCGGCGGCAGCGGCGCCAGCTCGGTAGCCATCCTGATGGCAGCGATTTTAGCGGAGCAGGGAAATAAAAAAATTGCGCTGGTGGACCTCGATCCGCAGGATGGCAGCATCTCGCTGTTCCTTGACCTGGAGCCCAGCCGTGGCCTGCGCGAAGCGCTGGAGAAACCCGACCGCATCGACTCGCTGTTCCTTGACCGCGTGATGGTGAAAACCGGCAAGGGCCTGCACGTGCTCAGCACCGAGGATGCCTATAGCGAGCAGGTGCATTATCACGACCACGCCGCCGAAACCCTGATTCAGACACTCAAGGAAAAGTTCGACGTCGTCCTGCTGGACCTGCCCAAGGGCTTCAGCACCTTCTCCCGCAACGCCGTGAAGCAGTGCGAATCCGTTTTTGTGGTATGCGAACCTACCTTGCAATCCCTACGCGACGCCATGCGCCTAAACGACCTGTTCCGCGATGCGCTGAAAATCAAGCCGCCGCGCTTTATCGTCAACCGTATCGGCATGGCGCCGAAATTCGAGATCGGCATGGCTGAATTCGAAAAGGGCCTCGGCGCGAAAGCCGAATGCCAGCTTCCTTTCTCCCCCGACATATTCATGCAGATGGGCCCGGACATCCCGGCGCTGAAAAACGCTGCCGCCCCCGCCGTGAAAGCGCTGCGCCAGCTTGCCGACACTATTCTTCCTTCCGCCGAAGCGGACGCTGAAGACGCGCCGAAGAAAAAAGCGCTGCCGAACTTTTTCAAGAAAAAATAATCCATGTTCGGACGTCGCGGCACATCAGAATCCCCCCTTTCCCCGCCCCCGGCCGTCAGCGACGCGCCGCCTCCGGCTGCAGTTGCACCTGCGCCGCATGCCGCATCCGCCGAGCCTGCCAAAAAAAACGCCGATGCTATTTTAGCCGAACCCACCGAAGCGGTGAAACCGCTGCAGGTGCTACCACCGGTCAGCGCCGAGCTGGTGGCCACGAAAGAAAAAATCTATGCCCTGCTGATGGAGCAGATCGACATCAGCACTTCCTCGCGCCTGCCGCGCGACGAGTTGAAGCGCCAGATCATCGAGCTGATCGGTGAAATCGTCATCGAGCAGAAACTGCTGCTCAGCCAGGCCGAGCAGCAACTGCTCGCCAACCAGATCGTCGATGATATGCTGGGCTTCGGACCTTTAGAGCCGCTCCTGCGCGACGACGCCGTCACCGACATCATGGTCAACGGCCCATATCAGATTTACGTGGAACGCAAGGGCAAGCTGGATTTAACGGATGTGAAATTCCGCGACAACCAGCACGTGATGGCCATAGCCACCCGCATCGTCACCGCCGTGGGCCGGCGCATCGACGAATCAAGCCCCATTTGCGACGCGCGTCTGCCGGACGGCTCGCGCGTGAACGTGATCGCGCAGCCCTGCGCCATTCGCGGCACATCTATCTCCATCCGTAAATTCTCGCAGAAAAAAATCACCATCGACACGATGGTGCCGAACAACGTCTCCGAGAACATGGCGAAGCTGCTTAAAATCTGCGGGCGTATCCGCCTGAACATTATTGTCTCCGGCGGTACCGGCTCCGGCAAAACCACCATGCTGAATGCACTTTCGCGCATGATCGACCACGGCGAGCGCATCGTCACCATCGAGGACGCGGCGGAATTGCAGCTGCAGCAGCCGCATGTGGTGCCGCTGGAAACACGCCATAAGAATTTAGAGGGCGAAGGTGAAATCACCATGCGCGATCTGGTGAAGAACGCCCTGCGTATGCGCCCCGACCGCATCATCCTCGGCGAAGTACGTAGTGGCGAGGCATTCGATTTGCTGCAGGCGATGAACACCGGCCATGACGGCTCCATGGGCACGCTGCACGCCAATAACCCGCGCGAGGCGCTCACCCGTTTAGAGAACATGATCGGCATGGCGGGCATCAACCTGCCCAGCAAAGCCGTGCGCACGCAGATCGCCAGCGCCGTGCAGCTGATTGTGCAGATGCAGCGCATGCGCGACGGTGTGCGCCGCTGCACGCACGTAACGGAAGTGGTCGGCATGGAAGGCGACGTGATCGTGACGCAAGACCTGATCACCTTTGAATTTGAGGGCGAGGATGAAAACGGCAAGCTGGTCGGCAACTTCAAATCCTCCGGCATCCGCCCCAAATCCATGCTGCAAGCCGCTTATTTCGGCTTGGATCAGGCATTGCTGGAGGCAATGACGGCAACATGATGGGGCTTACCTTAAATGACCTGGTTCTCTTTGGCGGAATCGCGACGGTGCTGGTGCTTCTGGTATTCGCCTTTTCCGGAAATTCCTACCGCACACAGTTAAATAAACGCGCTACTAAGCTCAAAAGCCGGCGCACCACCGTTCCGAAAACCACGCAGGACATGCTCTCCCTGCGCCGGCAAGGGCAGCAGAAGCAATCGCGCCTGATTGAGCTGCTGATGCACCCGCTGCCGAATTTCGAGAAGCTCGGCAATCGCCTGACCGGCGCTGGCAGTAAGATCAGCGCCAAGCAGTTCCTGCTGCGCAGCATCATCTTTATCCTGCTCTGCGGCGCGGCGGCGCTTTTGCTCAAGAAAAATCCCGTGATTGGCCTCTGCATCGGCATCGTGATCGGCCTCTGGCTGCCGATGAAAATGCTTTCTTTCAAAATCAACAAGCAGCAGCGCAAATTTCTTCAATTATTCCCCGACGGCATCGACCTGATCGTGCGCGGTTTACGCTCCGGCCTGCCGGTCAGCGAATCCATCAACCTGGTGGCCAATGAAGTGCCGGACCCGGTGGGCTCCACCTTCAAGCACGTAGCCGACACCATGCGCCTGGGCGTACCCATGGACAAGGCGCTGCAGGAGATGGCGAAGAAGCTCGGCAATACCGAGTTTAATTTCTTTACCACCAGCATTATCCTCCAGCGCGAAACAGGCGGCAATCTGTCGGAGATTCTGAACAACCTCTCCGAGGTCATCCGCAAGCGTTACATGATGCGCATGAAGATCAAGGCCATGACGTCGGAAGCGCGCGCCTCCTCCATCATCATCGGCGCGCTGCCGTTCGTGGTGATCGGGGCGGTGATGGTGTTCAGCCCCGGCTATATCAACGTACTGGTGAACGACTACCGCGGCAATATCGCCGCCGGCGTGGCGGCGGGCATGCTGATCACCGGCGTGTGGATCATGAACCGCATGGCCAAGTTCGAGATATAGCATGTACGAAGGCCAGCCGCTTACCCTGCAACAGATACTCCCCGCCGGCATGAGCGCGGATACGTTCTTTGCAACCCTGGCCGGGATTGCGGCCTTCTTAAGCGTTTTCGCCGTCGGCAATATGCTGATGGAGCGCGATACCAGCGGCAGCCGCGTAAAAGCCCTGCAGGAACGCCGGGCGCAGCTGCAAAACCAGGTAACCGGGCCCAAGCGCCGCAAGCGCAATCCGGAAACGCCGGTGCACTGGATGCGCACGGTGGTAAAACGCTTCCGCCTGCTCAAAAACTCGCAGATTCACCAGATTGAAGACCGGATGATCGAAGCGGGATGGCGCAGCAAGGATGCGCTGATCATTTTCGCCTTCTTCACGCTGGTGACGCCGGTTGCATTCGGCATAGTCGGACTGGTGCTGATGCAGATGCATATCTGGGGCACCACGGACACCAGGATGATGGCGAACTACGCCACGCCGATCGCGCTCATCTATATCGGCCTGAAACTCCCGGCCATCGTAGTCGGCCGCAAGCGCAAGAAGCGCTATATCCGCGTGCAGCGCGCGCTGGCCGATACGCTCGATTTGATGACCATCTGCGCCGAGGCGGGCTTAAGCCTCGCCGCCTCGCTGGACCGCGTTTCGCGCGAGCTTGGCATCGCCTATCCGGAAATGTCGGAGGAGCTCAGCATTACCTCGCTGGAGCTCGGTTTCCTGCCAGAACGCAACCAGGCGCTGATGAACCTCTCCAAGCGCGTAAAGCTCACCGAAATCCGTGGCATAGTGAGCGTGCTGATTCAAACCGAGAAATACGGCACGCCGATTGCGCAGGCGCTGCGCGTGCTCTCCGCCGAATTCCGCGAACAGCGCATGCTGCGCGCCGAAAACAAGGCCGCACGCCTGCCCGCCATCATGACCATCCCGATGATCCTGTTCATCCTGCCGACGCTGTTCATCATCATCATCACCCCGGCCATCCTGCGCATCAGCTCCATGTAGGCGGCGTCAGGGCTGCGCGTGGTTGCGCTGCAGGATAACGGCACCTTCCGGAATATCCTGAACCGTAGCGCCCGCTGAGGGCGCCGCCTCTTCAGGCAGCGGAGCGGCAGCTTCAGAAGGTTGCACCGCCTCAGGGGTAATAATAAATTCCACGGATTCCACCACCTCCGCCACCGGAGCGGATTGTACGGCGGGAGCGTGTTCCTGCAGCGCGCGTGAATAATAGGTATAGAATTTCAGGTTCTCCTGCGCCTGCTCCGCCGGCAGGTCTTTGGATGCATATTCCAGGGCCTTGACGCTATCGCCTTTCAGCCCATAGGCGAGCGCCAGGTTCTGGCGGATCGTGGGAGTGGCGCTGCGCGAGGAAACCAAGCCCTGCAGCAGGCTGATTGCTTCCTCATAGCGCTTGTCTAGAATCAGTGACAGGGCAAGGTTATTTTGCAAGGCAGGCGAAGCGGGTGCGATGCTCAGGCCTTTTCGGTAAGAAGCCTGCGCTTCCGTATGGCGCTCCAGCAGATCCAGCGCCACGCCTCTGGCATTAAACAGCGCGGGATCCTCCGGCGTATGTGCAAGCGCTTTTTCCAGCAGCGGCAGGGCTTCCGCCGTCTTGTTGGCAGCTACAAGCGCATAGCCAAGCTCGGCCTGCACACGCGCGTCCTCAGGGAATCGGGCCTGCGCATCGCGCAGAATCTGCAGTGCGTTGTCATGCTGCTTCTGCTGACGATAGAGTGAGGCTAACGACAGGTAGGCCTGCGGCGAATCCTTGGATTGCGCGATGGCCTGGCGGTACAGCTCGGCGGCGGCTTCCGTATTGCCGGAGGCGCGGGTGGAATCGCCCAGCCGGATCAGCTGCTCCGCCTTGCCTGCGGCGGCATCCAGCGGCGATTTGTCCGAAAGCTTCTGCGCCGCCGGGGTGCAGGCGGCCAACAGGCACAGCATAAGCACCGGCAGGGAAGGAACGCTTGTATGATGTTTTTCCATATGCCGCCCCATTTTGCTACACGCGCCGCACGGCGTTCATGCATGCATTTAATACCGATTCATCCGTGCGAATTTATACGCACTTTATATTTTTGGGTGTAGAGTGCAACAACGCAATATCTTTCGTTAATTTAACGTTTAATCAATGTTTGATTGCCATACTCCGGAAGTCCAATGCAACAAAGGTTAGTTATGCCGAACGGACTTCCTCGCGCCCTGATGCGCAACTGCCGCATCCTGATTGTGGATGACGTGGAAGTGAACCGCAAGATACTGCGCGCCATGTACATGGCCAGCGGGTTCGTGCGGCTGGAGGAAGCAGAAAGCGGCGAAGCGGCGCTGGAGCGCGTGCGCACCTGGCGGCCGCATTTGATACT
Organism: uncultured Rickettsiales bacterium; assembly: GCA_964409675.1. Lineage (GTDB taxonomy): Bacteria > Pseudomonadota > Alphaproteobacteria > Rickettsiales > SXRF01 > CAYMDD01. Next base: position 15,633 of record CAYPEF010000033.1, read on the forward strand.
GCTTGACCTGATGATGCCCGGTATCGACGGCATCGAGGTCTGCCAGCGCATGCGCGAAATGACGCTCGACCCCCGCCCCATCATCATCGCGCAGACGGTGCTGACGGATCTGGAGCACCGCTCCCGCCTGCTGCAGGCCGGCGGTAATGATTTCATGAACAAACCCATCGACCAGGACGAGCTGATCGAGCGCTCCTTCCTGCACCTGGAGAAAAACGGCTATTGCGAGGAAGATTGAATATTTTCTCCTGCGCTGTTGCTTGTTGCGCGTTACATACTTACATTCCGGGATAGTTAGCTGCTTTAGGGTAAGCGCGTGTCTTCACATATCAGGAATATCGTTAAATCCCTCTACCAGGGCGCAATCAATACAATCATGCATGACGGTATCGAGCATGCGGGCTATCTCGCGTTCCTGGGATTGCTGGCGCTGTTTCCTTTCCTGGTGTTCCTTACCGCGCTGATCGGCGCGCTCGGCCATGATACGCAGGCGGCGCAATATTTAAGCCACATCTTCAGCAAGCTTCCCATGCAAGTGGTGCAGGCGCTGGAGCCGCGCGTACATGAAATCACCTCCGGTCCCCCGCAAGGCTTGCTCACGCTCGCTATCGTCGGCGCGATCTGGACAGCGTCGTCTGCGGTGGAGGGGCTGCGCACCATCCTGAACCGCGCCTACCATGTCAGCACGCCCCCCACCTACCTGCTGCGCCGGACACTCAGCATCCTGCAATTGCTAATCTTCGCCTTCGTGCTGCTGATCGGCATGCTTCTGCTGATCACGCTGCCGCTTGCCATCCACCGGCTGGAGGAAATGATCGGCAAGCCCCTAATTACCCCGGATAATGCTTTAGTCAGTCAGCTGATATATGCCGGGACGCTGGCACTGATGTTTGCGGTGGTTGCATCGGTCTATTACACGCTGCCCAATATTAAGCAGCATTTTATCTCCGTAGCTCCGGGCGCGGCCCTGGTGGTATTGCTATGGGGCGGCGCGGCCAAGCTGTTCACCTATTACCTTCAGCATTTCAACCAGGTAACGCTGATTTACGGCGGCTTAGGGGGCATCATCGCCGCGCTGGTGTTTTTCTATATCTGCAACGTGATTTTCATCTATGGCGCCGAGTTCAATTACCTCTACAGCCGCAAATCCGGCATGAAGATCGAGGAGCGCGAGGAAACCGGCCTGCCGCCGCCCGACCCGTACGACGCCTAGTGCATCGACACGCCCGAGATCAGCCCGCCCCATAAATAGCCGGTAAAGCCGGAGGCAATGGCGAGCCCGTAGGGAAGCGGTGCGTCATATTGCAGAATGCGCGGCGGCATCTTTCCTTCGCCACGACCATAATACATCGGCGCCATCTTGCGCAGGAGCACCACCGCGATCGACATCAGCCCGCCCAGCACCGCCACCACCATAATATATTCCGGCAGCCGCGCCGCGCCGATCCATAGGGCCGTTACGGTAAAGAGCTTGATATCTCCCGCCCCCATCCAGCCCATGCGGTATACGCCGTAGCCTACCGCAAACACAATAATTGCCCCGATTAATGCCGTGTTCCACGCAATCGGCGCAGCCGTCGTCAGCACCATCAGCGGATACATGATACCTACCAGCGCATTCAGCCAGTTGGGGATGATATAGCGGGTGAAATCGAAATACATCACCAGCACCATCAGGCAGGTCAGGGCAGCGAAAAATAACATAGGCCGGATATCCCGAAACAGGGGTTACGTTACATTCCCCCAGTTAACCCTGTATTCCTTAATTATCTCTTAACCATCACCCTTACAGCGCGGGGCAGGCAGGATAATGGCGAACTTACGCCGGTTTTCCTAAGCTTGGCGCATTGTTTCTACCGCATTGGATGCAATCATGCCCATCTATATCGAACCCGGCCTGTATGTGACCGTCAAACAGCTGCCCAATGGCCCTACCCCGCGCCCGCTGGAGAGCGGTTTCTCGCAGGGCAATGCGTACCGCATATTGGGGATGGAAAGCTTCTCTGAAAGCGCGGAAGCCTATTTCATCCTCTCCAATGACCGTGACGAGGTCTGGTTCATCTCCAACCGGCATTTCCGCACGCTGGGCCGGTTCGATGGCAGCACGGCGCTGCGCATGCCGCTCGACCATCTGCATGCCTACGCTTCCGCCGCCGCCTTCACCGCCTACACCCCCGCCACCATGCAATGCAGTGAGGTATCGATCACCGGGTGATGGATCATTCCCCTGCTCCATTTCGTCATCCCCGCCTTGTACGGGGATGACGATGAAGTGAATTATGTCCTATGATAAAGCTAAAACGGCAGCCGCAGCTTCAGCGCCGCGCCGAGCGTGCCGTCGTCGAGGTAATCCAGCTCGCCGCCCATCGGGATGCCCTGCGCCAGCCGGGAGATGGAAAGGTTGAACGGAGCCAGCCGGGTGGTGATGTAATGCGCCGTCGTCTGCCCCTCCACGGTGGCGTTGGTGGCAAGGATAATCTCCTTTACCTCCCCCGAACCTGCGCGCTCCACCAGTGATTCAATATTGAGCTGCGCCGGCCCGCGGTCGTCCATCGCTGAAAGCGTGCCGCCCAGCACATGATAGACGCCCTTATAGAGATTGCAGCGCTCAATCGCCCACAAATCCGCCACCTCCTCCACCACGCAGAGCACGGAAGTATCGCGCTTATGATCGGTGCAGATATGGCAAGGGTCCACTGCGTCCAGATTGCCGCACACCGAGCAATCGCGCACTGAATCAATCGCCCGCGCGAGGCCTTGCGTCAGCGGAATCATCTGCTTCTCCCGGTTGCGCAACAATTGCAGCACCACCCGCCGCGCCGAGCGCGGACCCAAACCGGGCAGCCGGGCGAAAAGTTTGATTAATGCGTCGATATCGTTGGTGGCTTGCATGAAGTAAAAATGGTAATCTAGGGCAAGGAATTCCAGACTTTCACGGGATATACATCTCCCTTATTCCTTGTATCCATTCCTGTCGTCCTCGGCGATGCGCAGCATCGTCCGGGGACCCATTTCTCAGCAGGAGCAAGCGGAGAGATGGGTCCCCGGCTCCACCCTGCG
>CAYPEF010000034.1:0-2070 GCA_964409675.1 uncultured Rickettsiales bacterium
TGCAACGCTTTTTTCAGAATGTCACATGCCTGCCTGAATTCGGCGCTGCGGTAATCAGATAAATTGGTAGGATCTACTACACATCCGATCCTATCGCCAATGACAGCGCGCTGCCTGTGTTCATCAATTAAAGGCAATGCATCCCATACCCGATCAGGTAAAGCATTTTGCGCCAATAACGGCATGACTTTTTCGACCCGGGCAGAGTCTTCGGTGATTTCAGTGCGTATCTGTTGCCATTTATTATATTCTTCTTTGCGCCATATCTTCAACCGCGAGACCGGCGGCTTGGCGGTATGAGCCAAAGCTGCTCGAAGACTGGCTTCTTTCGACTGAAAGGCTTCACGCAAACGCTGCTCTGCTTGGGCAATAGCCTGCGGCGCATCAATTAGTTCTGTATCCTTGACATCATGCAACAGGGCGTACAACACCCGCTTTTCAAATTCGCTCAGCTCAGATGCAGACATAATACCAATCAACAGAAAAGATTAATATTAACCTATACATTGTTGTTGATCAATGTCTCTTTGGATAAGCAATAGCCGCTCTCCTCCCATTGCGCCTCCAGCGCCTTCAGTGCTTTTCCCAATTCCGCCCCCTCCGATATCCCTGCCGCCAGCAAATCCCTGCCGCTGACCGGAAACACCGGCACCGTCCAGGTCTCAGCGATATGCAGCATCGCCTTGCATGCATCATGCAGCCCTTCCGCCGGCACCGCCCCCCGCTGGAGCGCTTCCGCCCACGCCAGTAGCAGCGCCTCCACCGCCAGAGGCTTGCCAAGGCGGCGGATGGTTTTCTTCCACTCCGCCTCCGGCATGCCCGGCGCTATCCGGTTCTCCGCCGCCAGCAGCGCCTTCAAATGCGCCGCATCGGCATTGGAGAGCTTCCAGCGGCCCGGCACGAAGGCGGTGGCGTTCTGCGGCATCTGGTGCAGCAGAAACGCAAGCCTGAGCCGCCAGTGCGGAGCCTGAGCCGCTTCCGCCTCCACCTCCTGCAGCGCGTGCAAGGAAACGGCGTCGGGATGGTCGAACAGGAAGGGATAGAGCGCGCAGTCCTGCATCTGCAGCAGCAGCGCGTCCGTCATATGCGCCGCCCCGAGCAGCTTGCGCATTTCCTGCTGGATGCGCTCGCCGCTTAAGCGCGCGATCATCGGCGCATGCGCGGCGCAGGCCTCCAGCGCGTGCGCATCGCCGTGAAAACCCAGTTGCGCCTGGAAGCGGAAATAGCGCAGGATGCGCAACCCGTCCTCCTCAATCCGTGCCCGCGCATCACCGATAAAGCGCACCTGTCGCGCTCTCAAATCATCCAGCCCACCGAAATAATCATGCAGCCCGCCTTCCATGTCCGCATAGAGCGCGTTGATGGTAAAATCCCTCCGTGCCGCATCGTCGCGCCAGCTGTCGGTGAACGAAACCGTGGCATGCCGCCCGTCCGTTTCCATATCTCGCCGCAAGGTGGTAATCTCGAACGGGCGGTGATCGATAATGGCGGTCACGGTGCCATGCGCGAGGCCGGTGGGAACCACCTGAATGCCCGCCCGCTGCAACCCTTCCGTCACCGCCTCTGGCAACAGTGGCGTGGCCAAATCCACATCCTGCGCCTCGCGCCCCATCAGCGCGTCGCGCACGCAGCCGCCCACGAAGCACGCTTGCGCGCCCATCGCCTCCAGCGCCTGTACCATCGCCAGCGTCTGCGGCCAGCGCCGCCACGAGGTTTCCGGGAGAATCGTCACCGCTCCACCTTGCCGGGGGCGATTTTGCCATTTTCCAGATGCGGCGGGATATACGGCCCCTTGTCTGAATCGGCACTTAAGCCCAGCCCGAACAACAGCACGAACGCAATCGCAGCACTCGCCAGCACGGCCCACAGCCACGGTCCCTCCCGCAGCTGCGGCGCTATTTCATCCCGCCCGCGCGCAGCGCGCGCACGGCGCATATGCCACAGCCAGTATGCCAGCAGCGGCAACAACATAGGCCAGAGTTCGATCAGGACGCGGAGCATAAATTGACTGGATAACTGGATAACTGGATAACTGGATAACTGGATAACTGGATAACTGGATAACTGGAT
>CAYPEF010000034.1:2170-9602 GCA_964409675.1 uncultured Rickettsiales bacterium
ACTGGATAACTGGATAACTGGATAACTGGATAACTGGATAACTGGATAACTGGATAAGAAATAACGCTTCCTTACATTAAAATCCAGTCATCTACATTCATCGCAAGCAGTCTTCACCCCATTTTCCTTGTCATCCCCGCGCAGGCGGGGATGACAAATTCATGGAGTCATGCCCTTACAACGGCAGCCGCACTACCACGCGCAAGCCCCCCATCGGTGATTCGGCGAGCGTGATATCGCCACCTGCCTTCAACGCCACGTCGCGGGCGATGGTGAGGCCCAGCCCGACGCCGCCGGTGTTGAGATTGCGCGACAAATCCAGCCGGGTGAACGGGCGGAACACCTCCTCGCGCTTGTCGGGGGGAATGCCGGGGCCGTCATCCTCAATGGCGATCTCGGCTTTATTAGCCACCGTGCGCAGCGACACCGCGCAGCGCGTGCCGAAACGCAACCCGTTATCGAGAATATTGCCGATCATGCGCCTAAACGCCCCCGCGCGCAGCTCCAGCTCCGGCGCGCTGTCGGCGGTGAAACTCACATTCGCCCCCATGCGCGCGTAATCGCGCACGATATCCTCCAGCAATTCTTTCAGCGAGACATGCACGCTCTCCTCGCCTTCGCCGCCGCGGGCGAAATCGAGATATTCGCCGATCATTCCCTCCATCTGCGCGACATCCGCGCGCAATTCTTGAATTTCCGTCGCCTCCGGCAGCATTGCCAGCTGCAGCTTCATGCGCGTGAGCGGCGTGCGCAGATCGTGGCTGATGCCAGAAAGCATGTCGGTGCGCGTGCGTATCTGGCGGCGCAGGCGCTCGCGCATGATGAGGAACGCCCGCCCCGCCCGGCGCACTTCCTGCGCTCCGCTCGGCTTGAAATCCTCGGTATCCCTGCCCTTGCCGAACCGCTCCGCCACCTCCGCCAGATGCCGGATCGGGCGCACCTGGTTGCGCAGGAACAAGAGCGCAATGCACAAAAACACGAACGACGCTCCGGTCATCCCGAGGATGAAAATGGTGGTGGTCGGGCTTTCCAGCCGCTTACCCGGCACATCCAGCTTCAGCACCCCGTCGGCGAGCGCGATGCGGATGATGATCTCCTCCTTCTCCAGCCGCAGCGTAAACGGCACCACCAGCGCATCCTGCAGGGATTGCTGAAGGTCGGGATAGTCGGCGGAGGCAGTCGCCATGTCCAGCTGCCTGCCAGCCAGCCAGTGCGCGCCGATGCCGGTCTGGCGCGCGAACAGGTACGCGATGCGCTTCTTCTCCGCTTCCTCCTGATTGCCCATCAGGTAGGAAACGAACGCCACCTCCCCGGTCAGCGCCCGGCTCATATGGCGCGTGACGTTATCCCAGTGGCGGCTGAAGAAGAAATAGGCGGTCACCAGCTGAATCAGGATTACCGGCACCGCTACGATCAATAGTCCGCGCCCGAACAATGATTTGGGAAGAAGGTGCTTCATCATGCCCTAAACAGCCCGTACCCCGCGCCGCGCACGGTCTGGATATGCACCGGCTTACCTTCCGACGCCTCGATTTTCTTGCGCAGTCGCGTGATCTGCACGTCCACCGCGCGCTCGTTGGCGGCCCCCGTCAGCCGCGCCAGCTCCTCGCGTGGCACCGCCTCGCCGCTACGCTCGGCAAGGATGCGCAGCAGCGCCGCCTCGGTGGTGGTGAGATACACCGGCTCGCCGCCTTTCAGCAGCTGGTTGGCCTCGGGGTCGAAACTGAATTCGCCGAAGGTGACGCGACGCGCCGCCTCTTGCTGACGCGCATGGCGGCGCAGGATGGCGCGGATGCGCAGTGTCAGCTCCTTGGGCTCGAACGGTTTGGTTAAGTAATCGTCCACCCCCGCCTCGAACCCGGCAATGCGGTCTTCCGCCTCGCTGCGGGCGGAGAGCATCAGCACCGGCGGCGCGCCCGCGGGCAAATGCTGCGCGAATTCAATACCGGTTTCCCCCGGCATCATCACGTCCAGCACCATCAGGTCAAAGGTAAAAATGCTCAGCATCGCGCGCGCCTCCGCCGCATGAGAGGCGGTAGAGACATCAAATCCCTGCTCGCGCAAGTAACGCTTTAGCAGCCCGCGCAGGCGGTCGTCGTCATCCACGATTAAAATATGCGCTTCGCTCATGCGCCGCCCACGTCGCGCCGGCGCTTCAGCAGCAGGTAGAACGCGCCGTCGCCGCCATGCTCGCGGGTGGCGTGGTCATAGGCCAGCAGCAGCTTGCGCATTCCCGGCTCGTTCAGCCACAGGGGCAATAGCGATTTCAGCACGCCCGCGCGCTCACCGTGCGTCTCCGGGCTGCGCTGGCCCTTGCCGGTGATCACCAGCAGGCAGCGCCGATGCTCGGCATACGCCTGCTCCACGAAGCGGATCAGCGCGATATGCGCCTCCGAACGGTTCAGCCCGTGCAAATCGAGGCGTTTTTCAATTGCCATCCTGCCCCGGTGCAGGCGATTGGCGGTGGCGCGGTCCACCCCGGCATACTGGCCGCGCTCCAGCAGCGTCACCGGCCCGCTCGCGCTGGCAGCACGCAGCTTCGGCGGATTCACCGCACCCGGCGCGGAAAAAACGCTCTCCGGCGCTTCCTGCCATTCATCGTCTTCAAGCACTTCGCGCATCGGCGTCACCTGGTTCATGATCTGCCGCCACAGGCGGCGCTCCTCGGCGCTGAGTACGCGCCGGGGAGCTTTGCGGCGCTCAGGCCCCTGCCACGTATCAGAGCCCGGCATAGGCAGCCACCTCGCGCGGCAGCAGCAGCACCCATTGCGCCGGCGATTTCAGCCCGCCCGCCTCCGCCTCCACGGCAGGGCCGGAGCCGAAAAACACATCCCCGCGCAGCGGCCCGCGAATGGCGGTGCCGGTATCCTGCGCCACCATCAGCCCGCTGAAGGCATTGCTCTGCACATAGACCGGCATTCCATATGGAATATAGGCCGGGTCCACCGCCAGGCTCGCCCGCGGCGTCAGCCCAACGCCGAACGAGCCGATCACCTCTCCCGCCGCCGCCTCGCGGAAAAACACGAAAGACGGGTTTTCCTGCATCAGCGCCCGCGCCTGCTGCGGATGGCTGCGCAGCCAGCTTTTCAGCGAAAATAACGTGATTTCTTCTTTACGCATGAGGCCGCGCTCGGCCATCACCTTGCCCAGCGACACATAGGGCAAATTATTCTTGCCCGCGAACGCGATGCCGATGCGCTCGCCCTTCTCCGTCACCAGCGTGCCGCTGCCCTGCACCTGCAGGAAAAACGCATCCACCGGGTCATCCACCCAGAACAGCTCCAGCCCGCGCCCTTTCAAGGCACCATCTTCAATGGCGCGGCGCGGCATGTACGGCGCGTCGTTCTTCAGCTCCGGCGGGCGCTTGTAGAGCGGCACGTTATACCGCGCGGTCTTCACGCGCGAGCCGCGGATATCAGGCACGTAATAGCCGGTGAGATAGGCCTGCGCATTGCCCTGCGCGCCCGCCCGGTAGGGCAGGAAATACTGCGCGAAGAACCCGTGATATGCCGCCTCATCACGCGCCAGCGCGGCACGGCAGGCCGGCTTCCAGCGCCCGTATGGGGCCGCCAGCCTGCCTTGGCCCAGCATAGCGCCGTCGGGTTTTTTCACGATCAGCTCGCAGGAACGCCGGAAAGCGATAAATGCCCTCTCCTCCCCCTGCCAGCGGGAAGGTGATGCGGAAGTGTCGCTTTTCAGCGTCAGTGCGGGAGCGGCAGGCGGCGTCGGCGCGGAAGGCGGCGCGCAGGCCGAAAGCAGCAGCGCTATGCCCAGCGCGATCCGCGAAAGCAGCCGCATGTCAGGTTTCGATGATTTTCCAGTTGGGATTGCGCGCATTCACGTCGCGCTCAAACACCCATTCATCCTCCACGCGGTCGGTCTGGGAGGGATTGCCTTCCACAATCGCGCCTTCACGGTTGCGCACCACCGTCACCTGCTCACTGATGAAACGCACGGTGATGCGGGCGGTATTGCGCTCCAGCTTCGCCGCCGCCAGCTCTTCGGATTCAATCGCCACCAGCGTGGTCTCGCGCTTCAGATCCTCTTTCTGCCGCTTGTCGCATTCCTGCGAAAACACCGTGTAGAGCGCCGGGCTGAGCAGCATCTGCAATACCTGCTTATCGCCCTTGTTGAAGGCGTCGAACAGCATCTCGAATGCGCCCTTGGCGCCGTCCATGAAACCTTTCAGGGTAAAATTCGCATCCGCCGCCTTAATGGCCGCGATGCCGCTTTTCACCTCATCCTGCGCAATTTTTCCCACCAGCTCGTCGTCGCGCGCGCGGTCTTCCTCCATGCGCGAGCTGAGCCGCTCGGGCAGCTGCACGATCTCACCCTCGCGGGAGGTATCGGGATAATCGCGGATGGGCGGTTTCTCATAGCCGGTTTTCTGGCCCAGCACGCTGCGCAGGCGCAGCAACACGAACCCCGCGATCAGCGCCAGGATGATAATATCGGCGTATGGCATTCCTTCGTTCATGCGACCATGATGTTTATGAGCGGAGCATAGGGAATGTAGGCGGTTTTCCCTGAAATGACAATGGGGAGTGTTATTTTTTTATCTCTTCCTTTTCATAGACGCCCCATAGATATTTGCGCAGCACCCAGCCCTTGCGGCCCTGCACCTGAATGCGGCACCACTGCGCCTTGCATTCCATCAGCCGGGCCAGTACCTGCGGCGCCACGCGCAGCAGCGGCGTGCCGTTTTCTTCCGGGTCGGTGCGCAGCACCTGCGTTTTGCCGCGGATCAGCACGTTGCGCGTGCCCTCCACCATGCCCTTATGCACCCAGCCGGTGGTGCCTTCCGCATCGCGGATTTTGCGCCAGTGCTCGAATTCCTCGATAATCTCCACCGGCAGGCCTTCCCGGCGGTACACCCACAGAATCGGATACCGCGTGCCCGGCCCGGCGCGCACATTAATCTCGCTGGATTTCAGCGACACGAAGCGCGGCACCGGCAGGCCCGATGCCGTGGGCCGGTCTTCCGCCAGCGCCGGCAACGCCAGCAGCAAAAATAAAAATGTCGCAATCCTGAACATAGGGAGCCGGAGATTAACCGCTGATCGGCACGGATGCAAGCGGCTCTCGTTTTTCTCGCTGCAATCCCTTTCCTCCCTCTCGAAGGGGAAGGCTTTTCATGAGCATTCCTTGCATTCCGGATCGCGCGGCAGGCGCGTGCGCCGCCACTGGGCGCTCAGCGCGTCATACAAAACCAGCCACCCCGAGAGCGACTCGCCAATACCGAGCAGTTCCTTCACCGCCTCCAGCGCCTGCATACTGCCCATCACCCCCGCCAGCGCGCCAACTATGCCTTCCTGCGCACACGTGATTTCCCGCTCCGGCACGTCCGGCACCAGGCAGCGGTAGCACGGGTGCGGCGCGCCCAGATACGCCTTGAAGCTGGAGGCCTGCGCCGAAAACCCGCTGATCGCTGCCGACACCAGCGTTTTCTTCTCATGCCGGCAGGCGCCATGCACGGCAAAGCGCGTGGCGAAATTATCGCTGCCGTCAATGACAAGATCATACCGCGCCACCATCTGCGGCGCATTATCCGCATCCAGCGCAAACGGATAGGCCTCCACTGTAATCTCCGGGTTGACCTCCTCCACCCGGTCGGCGCTCGCCTCCACCTTCAGCCGCCCTATATCGCCGGTTTCAAACAAAACCTGCCGCTGGAGATTGGAAAGTTCCACCCGGTCCGGATCAACAATGCCAATCCGCCCCACCCCCATCGCCGCCAGATATCCAATCGCCACCGAGCCAAGACCACCTGCGCCCACCACCAGCACCGAAGACGAAAGTAGCTTTGCCTGTCCCGCCTCGCCGACTTCCGGCAGCACAATATGGCGCGCATAGCGGCGCAAATGATCGCTGTTCATGGCTTCACCGCTGATGGATGCAGTTGCCTACTCCGCAAACAGATCCGTGCTCAAGTACCGCTCGGCGCTGGATGCCGCCACCACCACGATCAGCTTGCCCTTCATCTCCGGCCTCGCCCCCACTTTCAGCGCTGCCGCGATGGTCGCGCCCGAGGAAATACCTACCGGAATCCCTTCCAGCGCCGCCACTTTGCGGGCGGTGTCGAAGGCTTCATCATTGCTGATTTTCACCACCTCGTCGATCAGCTCCTGCGCCAGATTGTCGGGAATGAACCCCGCGCCGATGCCTTGGATTTTATGCGGCCCCGGCGCGCCGCCAGAGAGTACCGGGCTTGCCTCCGGCTCTACTGCAATGAGCCTGAAACCGGGCTTCTTCTGCTTGATCACCTGCGCCACGCCCGTCGCCGTGCCGCCGGTGCCCACACCGACGACGAAAGCGTCGATTTTCCCGTCCGTATCGCGCCATAATTCCTCCGCCGTGGTGCGACGGTGAATTTCCGGGTTGGCGGGGTTTTTAAACTGCTGCAGCATCAGCGCGCCCGGATTTCCGGCCACAATCTCCTCCGCCCGCGCAATCGCCCCTTTCATGCCAAGCGACGCCGGGGTCAGCTCCAGCTGCGCGCCCAGAATTTTCAGCATCTTGCGCCGCTCCATGGACATGCTCTCCGGCATGGTAAGAATCAGCTTATACCCTTTCGCCGCGCAGACGAAGGCCAGCGCAATGCCGGTATTACCCGAGGTCGGCTCCACCAGCACGGCGTCCTTCCCCAGCTTGCCGGAAGCCTCCGCCGCCTCGATCATACCGAGCGCAATGCGGTCCTTCACTGAAGAAAGCGGATTGAAGAATTCCGCCTTCACCACCACATCCGCCACACACCCCGCCTGCTTCGCCAGCCGGTGCAGGCGGATCAGCGGCGTATTGCCGATGGTTTCAACGATTGTGTCGTAAATACGACCGCGTCCCGGCGCGTCAAGCTTGGTGGTCATAACTATTCTCCCGATTCTTAAAACGTTACGATAAGCCAATTTACGGGTTTCGTAAGTATGGTGCGATGGACTGGTCAGTATAGCCGTTCAATTCTTAACGCAAAGGAGAAAATCGCTGCGCTACGCCGTAGGAACAGCCAGCGTCGCGCTTAAACGCCGGTGGAGCCGAATCCACCGCCCGCGCGCGCAGTATCATCCAGCGCATGCGTCTCCGCCCATTCGCCTTGCGTTACCGGCGCAATAATCAACTGCGCGATACGCATGCCACGCTGGATGACGAAGCTTTCCTTGCTCAGATTCACCAGCAGCGCCTTCACTTCGCCCCGGTAATCGGCATCAATGGTGCCGGGAGCGTTCAGCACCGTCACCCCGTTTTTATAAGCCAGCCCCGAGCGCGGGCGCACCTGCGCCTCATACCCATCCGGCAGGGCGATGCAGAGGCCCGTCGGCACCAGCAGCCGCTCCAGCGGCGCTAGAATCGTATCCACTTCCACGGCGGCGCATAAATCCATCCCGGCGCTGCCCGGCGTGGCATAAGCCGGAAGCGGCAGCCCTTCCGCATGCGACAG
>CAYPEF010000034.1:9702-18496 GCA_964409675.1 uncultured Rickettsiales bacterium
GTGATGAAGGTCACCTCATTCTCCTCCGCCTCGAAGCCCTTGCCTTCGGCCACGTCATTGGCGAGCATCCAGTCGCACCCCTTGGCAAGGCGTTTGGCGCGGGCATGCTCCAGCACCCGCTCGGTTTCGGCAGCGAAGCCGATCACCAGGCGCGGGCGCTGCGCATGATGAGAGATGGTTTTCAATATGTCGGGATTCTGCACCAGCTCGATCACCGGCGCATCGCCGTTTTTCTTGATTTTCTGTTGCGCCATCTGCTTAGGCCGCCAGTCAGCCACCGCTGCGGCGCACACCGCCACCTCTACTGGCAGGCTCATCTCGCAGGCGGCGAGCATTTCCTGCGCAGTAGTTACACGCATCACCTTTATCCCCGGCGGATCGGGAATACTAACGGGCCCGGCCACCAGCGTCACCTGCGCCCCCAGTTTCGCCAGCGCCTGCGCCACCGCGTGCCCCTGCCGCCCGGAGGAGCGGTTGCCGAGGAAGCGCACCGGGTCGAGCGGCTCATGCGTCGGCCCGCTGGTCACCAGCACGCGGATGCCGCTTAAGGAGGCGCTCATGCCATTTCCAGCCGGCTGAAAATCGCCTGCGCAATGACTTCCGGCTCCGCCATGCGCCCTTCGCCCGTCTCGCCGCACGCCAGCGCTCCGCTGGCAGGCGGAATAATCTCCGCCCCGTCCGCCTTCACTTGCGCGATATTGCGCTGCGTTGCGGGATGCGTCCACATCTTCGCGTTCATGGCGGGCGCGATCAGCACCGGGCAATCCGCCGCCAGCAGGATGGTGCTGGCCAAATCATTCGCCAGCCCCTGCGCGAGCTTGGCGATACTGTCCGCCGAGGCCGGGGCCACCACGATCAGCTCCGCCTCGCGCGACAGGCGGATATGCCCCATCTCGGTTTCATCCTTGAGGGAAAACAGATCGCCGTACACCGGCTCACCCGAAAGCGACGCTACCGAGAGCGGCGTAACAAATTCCTTCGCCGCCGCGCTCATCACGCAGGTGACGCGCACCTCGCGCTCACGCAAGCGCCGGATCAGCTCCAGCGCCTTATAGGCGGCGATAGAGCCGGTGATGATCAGTAACACCGAGCGTTGTTTCATGGGCACATCCTAGCGGCTTGCCAGCGCTACAACAAACAAAATCATCAGGATAGCGCTCAGGCACATCACTGCCCCCAGGCGCAGCTGCCGCCGGATACCGCGCTGGCGCCTGGGCGTAAAATTCGCCATTATCTCCGGGCTGCCATATAAAAAGCGCGCCGCTTTCCAGCCCTCGCGCAGCCCCAGACAACCCATCATGAATCCCCCGGCCATCAGCACCGCATGCAGCGTATGCAGGAAATCGGCCATATTAACAAAACGCTGCGCCTCCGCCGCCTGCCCGAGGATACGCAGGCCGATTCCGCTGCCGATCATCCCCCATGCCGCCTTGCCGAGCATATGTAAGCGCTGGGCGGATTGATCGAATAACTGATTGGAAATCAAGGGCCAATGCGCGCCCGGCTCCCATTTTTTATTCATCGACGCGCCCTTGAAAAAAAAGAAATCTAGTTTATACTATATTACGTCACTTCGGTGACTATGGCAATAAACGCAGTTCAGAATAGGCGGATTGGACCCGGGGGCAGAACCCGGCGGCTCCACCATCAAATAAAAGCTCAGAAGCATCAAGCGAGGCCAGCGGGCCGAGCCAGCCCTGAGCACCGTTCCATGTGATTTTCAGCAGAAAATCATGGGAACATTTACCGAATGGGGCCGAATTAGCTTCGACAACTGCAGTAAAGGTGCTGTTTTTGCCCGGTATGATACCGCCGTGACGGGTCATATTTCAAATGCCAACGACAACGTTGCATTTGTTGCTGCTAACGACAACAACGTCGTAGAAGTGCGCGCCGCTGCCTAAGTGGTAGTTCGCGAACTCTAGTAGTGACACGGCCCGGGCGGGTGCCGGGTAACAGAAACCCGCCCACCAGACTTAGAGACCATAATAAAATAATGGGCAGATTTTTATAACCTGCCCATTATTTTTCTTTTAAGATTACTATATGCAAATCCCTTTCTTCAAAAGGAATTAAGCATTAGTGCATTATCTCATGCGCGGCAGAATAAAACGGTTGCCAGGGCAGTCAATTGTACAGGTTGCAGAGTAAGATGTGCTGATTCCATCAGGAAGCGGTGTAACAGCAAAATCATCATTCAGAACACCACCCTTTGCCTTGCACTGAGCGTAAAAATACATCCGCACAGCCATTGGATTAACTACTTTTTCTTTGATAACATATGTAAGCATCTCAACGCGAGCGCAAGCATAGCGTTGTTCCTTCTTCACAGCCATTGGGTCCTCAACAATAGTATCTGCTGGCGTTTGGGCAAACACTGTAACTCCAGGCCCAATCGCAAACAACGCACCGAGCACTACCATCTTCTTAAAGACACGCATGATTTATTCCTTTCAAACTTCTAATATTTTGAAAACAAAGACAAACTCGATCTTTATATCTTTATTAACAAGAATTTACAAGCAATTATTTCTGCATGGAGTAGAATCATTAAAAAATTTAAACACAATAACTTAAGCACATGCTGCACGCAATAAACTTACGTAGACAGACGCCATGAGTATGCTAAAATGGGGCTTATCAACTACATTGATTCATCCGGAGCATAAATGCCCACTAATCAGATCAATTACTCGGAAATCATCGACAACGCCATGCGCGGTGTGGTGCGCGAAGTGCTGCGCGGGGTACAGAAAACCGGACTGCCGGGCGAGCATTATTTCTACATCACCTTCCGCACCGACCATGCCGAGGCGCGCCTGTCGGAGACGCTGAAAAACCGCTACCCCACCGAAATGACCATTGTCCTCCAGCACCAGTTCTGGGATTTCCGGGTGGAGGAGGAAAAATTCTACGTCACCCTAAGCTTCGGCGGCGTGCCGGAGCGGCTGGAAATCCCCTTCGCCGCCCTCACCGCCTTCGCCGACCCGAGCGTAAAATTCGGCCTGCAATTCCAGCAGCAGGCGGCGCTTCCAGCCAAGGAGGCCGTAGCCGGAGCAAGCTTTGAGAGCCCGCTCACACCCGGCGATACATCCGCAAGCGACAACAGCGTCGCCGAAATTATTTCGCTGGACGCTTTCCGCAAGAAGTAAAGCCGTCACTTTCGTTGTCCCGGCGAAGGCCGGAACCCATGCCATGCATCCGCAACGAGATATATCAAAGGCACTGACAGCGCCTGTATTTACATCTCATCTGAAGGATAAGCATAGATGCCGGCCTGCGCCGGAATGACAAGAAGGCGAGACCACACCTAGCCCAAGCCACTAATAATATTTCTTCACCAGCTGCACCAGCTCGTCGAACAGCTCCTTGCCGATATTCCCGCCGTCGCCGGTCATGCGCGCGTTGAAGATGGCGGAGAGCGTCTCGATATGTTTTTCAATTACAATCGCGTGCGAGCGGTTTTCGCGGCGGAAATACTTGCGGCAGAAATCATTGAGGTGCGCTGCCACCTTCGCCCCCAGTATATACCCCGCCGTCAGCGCCCGCGTGCGGATGGAAAGCGCGGCGCTGCTGATGCGCTCCACGTAATTGCCCGCATAATCCGGCTGCGCCACCATGCTCTTGTGCGACTGCTTGAGCGCGGTGATATCCTTCAGAATCCACTGCAGATAATCTTCTTCCTTATTAGCAGCCTGGTCGCGCGAAAGCAGCGTCTCCAGCCCGGCCATCGCCGCCGGCACCGCTTCCAGCTTTTTCTTTAGGGAAAAATCCGGCGCCAACAGGCGCGGCCTGCCATCCGGAAACGGCAATGCCAGCTCCTCGCGCGTAATGGAAAGCGGCGGCTGCGAGGCATCGCGCCGCTCTTGCTCCACAGGCGCGCTTTGCCGCCTGCGGTCCGGCCCAGCGTAGGACTCGGTATAGATAAACGCCCGCGGCGCGTCGATCACCGCCAGTAATTTATCGGTGAGGATGCGCGGGCTGAACGGCTTGGTAATCACTTCATGCACGCCACTGTCGATGGCTTGTTTCAACTCTTCCGCCGAACTGCGCGCGGTAATCATGATGATCGGCAGTGTCGGGTCCACCGGCGTTTTTCCCTGCCGGATGGATTGCGCCAGCGCAATGCCGCTGCCGCCGCGAATGTCCCATTCCGTCATCAGCAGATCGATGGATTTTTCCTCCAGCAGCGAAACCGCCTCCTCCGCATCGCGCGCCAGCATGGTCTTGTTGATGCCAAGCGTTGAGATCACCCGCCGCGTCATCTGCGAAGCGCGCGCGTCGGCATCGAGAATCAGCGTATGCAGGTTACCAAACCGGTCAAAATGGCTAATAGGCGCTTCAGGAGGCATGGAACGAAAGATTAGTAGGGCAGAAAGAGTGAGACAAACCGGCACTATAACGGGAAGTATATTTACAAACCATTACTATCTTCCAGCACCTGCCGCGCCAGCGGCACGCTGAGCGCCCTTTTTCCCGCCAGCGCTGCCGCGTCCAACCGCGCCGCCAACGCGCGCACATAGGCCAGCGAGCGCTCGATGCGCGGCAGCAGATAGGCGATCACTTCTTCTTCAATCACCATCTGCCGGTCAGAGAAATGCTTGCGGATCACCGCCGCCAGGAGCGCATCGTCCGGCGCGTGCAGATGCACCGAGGGCAGCGCGCGCAGGCGCGAGGTGAGATCAGGCAAAGCATATTCCCACTGCGAAACCGGCAGCCGCGAGGTGAGCACCACGCATCCTCCCTGCTCGCGCACGCCGTTCAGCAGGTGAAACAGCGCCTCCTCGGCAATCCCCCGCTCCACCCCCTCGATCACCAGCCGCGCCCCCACCGCCGCTATATCGCCGCCTTCGGGCACCTGCGCCGCCGCCAGCAGCCGTGCCTGCGCCCGCTGCGCCCAGATATGGGCAAGATGCGTTTTGCCCGAAGCCTCCGGCCCGGTCACGATCAGCCCGTAGGCGGGCCAGTCCGGCCATCTGCGGATAAAATCATATGCCTCTCGGTTGGCGTCAGAGATGGCAAACGCCTCCTCGCCGAACCGTTCGTCAAACCCGAGCGACAGCGGCAGCTGCGCAGGGCGGGTCATGTCTCGGGCGGCGGAATCAAATCGCCGCGGTAGAGGGGGCTATAGAGGTAATGCGTTAGCGCAAAGCGCGTCAGCACCCCGATCACAGCGGTTACCGGCACGGCAATCAATACGCCTACAAAGCCGAACAGCGCGCCACCCGCCAGTAGCCCGAAGATCAGCCACACCGGGTGCAGCCCCACCTTCTCGCCCACCAGCTTCGGCGTGATGAAATTGCCCTCCATCACCTGCCCGGCCACATAAATGCCAAGCACGATCAGCACGCGGTTGAAATCGTCAAACTGCAACAGCGCCAGCCCCACCGCCATCACCATGCCGAACGCCGCGCCCAGGTAAGGAATAATCACCAGCAGCCCGCTGGCAATCCCCACCACCAGCCCGAAGCGCAAGCCCGCCAGCGTCAGCCCGATGCCGTAAAAGGCCGCCAGAATCAGCATCACGCTGAACTGCCCGTGCAGGAACCCGCCAATGGTGCGGTCGATCTCGCGCAGTTGCTGGCGGATGGTCTGCGCCTGCTGGCGCGGCAGAAGCGCATCGGCGGCCGCCACCAGCCGGTCCCAGTCGCGCAATAAATAAAACGCCACCACCGGCGTAATCAGCAGCAGCGACAGCAGGTTCAAAAAGGCGATGCCAGAATGAAACACGCCCGACACCACGTCGCCGGTTAAGTTCACCATCACGCCGGAGATATTGCCCAGCGCGTTCTTCACATTATCCAACTGTCCTTCCTGCTTCACCATTTGCAGCAGATGCTGGATGCTGCTGCTGTAGCGCTCGCTTAGATCACGCGCGTATTCGGGCAGCATGCCGACCAGCTCGATGATCTGCTGGCTGAGCAGCGGCACCAGCGCCACCAGCAGCAATATCACCACGCTGAAGAACGTGACGGTAATCACCCCCGTCGCCATCGTGCGCGAAAGCCCCGCCCGCTCCAGCCGGTCGGCAGAGGGGTCGAGGAAATAGGCGGTCAGCATTCCCACCACGAACGGCAGCAGGATTGCTTTGATCGCATAGAGAAACAGTATCAGCGCCAGCCCGGCGATCAGCCAGAAAAACGCACGCTTGCTGCCTGGCTGCATCATGCTCAGTTCCCCTGCAATGCCCAGTAATTGCCGCTTACACTCACCGCAATGCCCTGCGCCGTAATCGCCTGCGCCAGCCCCTGCGGCGTGCCTCGGTAGGAGACGGTAAAATCCACCTGCTGCGGCGCCATAGCCTGCAATTCGATCTTCTTCACCAGCGGGATGGATTCCAGTTTCTTGCGCATCTCCATCCAGCCCTGCATGGTGGAAAAAGTCGCCATCATCGGCTGCCGGGCTTCCAGCCCGGCACTCTCGGCCCGCTGCGCCACCACCTGCTCGCGCGCATGCGCCAGCTGGTCGGCAACGTCCCGGGCGGCGCGGGCCTCCAGCGCTTCCAGCGTCTCCTGCGGGTCGGCGCGGTAAGTCAGCAGCGACACCTCGTTCTGCGTGCGGTCCAGCATGCGCTTCACCACTTCCAGCACTTTCCCCTCTTCCTTCACCCTCGCCTGCAGGATAGCCACGTTGCGCACGCCGTAGCGACGGATCAGGTTGATATAGCTGGTGTAATTAGCGGCCATGGCCCCCTTGGCATCGAGCGAGGCGGCGTCAATGCTGTCGCCATACGGCACAATCAGGTTACCCGATCCGGCCTCCACTCCCACCCGGTCCCACACATCGCGCCAGCTATTGTTCGGCTCCCACAGGAAGGTATTTTCCTCATCCGGCTGGAACAGCGGGATAATCAGCGTGGAGGTGCGCGTATCGTCCTCCGCCCCCACGGCGCTCACCTTACGGTCAATTAGGGCATTAACGGTGGAAGCGTCATAAGTCAGGCGCAGCGTGGCGCGGTAATGGCCGGTGGAGAGCTTTTCCTCCACCACTTCCGTGCCGCGCACCATGGCGGTGATATGCTGCGCATCCAAGCCTTTGAAGATGGCATCTTTCTGGTCCGGCGCCAGCTTATCCAGCAATTGCGCCAGCCCCTCGCGCTCGGCGCTGGCCATGGCCTTGGTGCGAGCCTCGTTGCTATCCGCCCCGTCGGCCTCCACATTGACTTCACTGACGAACGAGGTGCCCTGCGCCCGCGCAAGCGGCGAAAAAGCCAGCATCAGAGCACCAAGGAGGAGGATTTTATGCATATAATCCGCTTGCAGTTGCAAGAAAGAGTGAATAAGCCTAACGCGGGCAACCGATTAGGCCCCTTTAAATAGCTTTTTACACGGGCGACCGCAACATGAATACCACCTACAAAGCCGCCGGAGTGGATATCGACGCCGGCAACGCGCTGGTCGAGCGCATCAAGCCCCTTGCCAAGGCCACCTCCCGCGCTGGCGCATTGGGAGGCCTGGGCGGGTTCGGCGCCGTGTTTGACGTCAAGGCCGCCGGCTATAAAGACCCGCTGCTCATCTCCACCACCGACGGCGTCGGCACCAAGCTCCGCATCGCCAAGGAAACCGGCCTGCACCGCACCATCGGCATCGATTTGGTGGCCATGTGCGTGAACGATCTGGTGGTGCAGGGCGCGGAACCTCTGTTCTTTCTCGATTATTTCGCCACCGGCAAGCTGGCCGTCGATACCGCCGCCGATGTCATCGCCGGCATCGCCGATGGCTGCGCGCAAGCCGGCTGCGCTTTGGTTGGCGGCGAAACCGCCGAAATGCCCTCCATGTACGCCGAAGGCGAATACGACCTCGCCGGTTTTTCCGTCGGCGCAGTGGAGCGCGACAAGCTGCTGCCGCGCGCCGATGTAAAGGAAGGCGACGCGGTGCTTGGCCTCGCCTCCAGCGGCGTGCATTCCAACGGCTTCTCGCTGGTGCGCTACCTGCTGGCACAGCATGCCCTGCACTATAGCGACCCCGCCCCCTTCGCCCCCGGCAAAACCCTAGGCGAAGCCCTGCTGGAGCCGACGAAAATTTACGTTAAATCCTGCCTGAGTGCCATCCGCGACGAATCCTTGCAGGTCAAAGCCCTCGCCCACATCACCGGCGGCGGACTGCTGGAAAACATCCCGCGCGTATTGCCCGCCTCGCTCGGCGTCACGCTGAAGGCCAAACACCTGCCACGCCTGCCGGTATTCAGCTGGCTGCAAACCCTCGGCAACATTACCGACCATGACATGCACCGCACCTTTAATTGCGGCATCGGCATGGTGCTGGTAACGCCCGCCGAAACCGCGAATGCCGCCGCCGATGCCCTGCGCGCCGCCGGGGAAGAGGTGTACCCGCTGGGCCGCATCACCCCCCGCAAGCACGAGGCGGTCGTCATTGAAGCCTAGGAAAAAAACCGCCGTTCTTGTCTCCGGCAACGGCAGCAATCTGCAGGCGCTGATCGATGCCGCGCTAAACCGCGACTTTCCGGCGGAAATCAGTCTCGTCCTCTCCAACCGCCGCGAGGCATACGCGCTGAAGCGCGCCGCTTCCGAAGGCATCCCATCGCAGATCATCCTCCACGGCGATTACGCCACCCGCGAAGCCTTCGACAAGGCCATGCACGAAGCGCTCACCGACGCCGGCATCGAACTCGTCTGCCTCGCCGGCTTCATGCGCCTGCTCTCCCCGTGGTTCGTGCAGAAATGGCACGACCGGATGCTCAACATCCACCCCTCGCTCCTTCCCGCCTTCAAGGGCCTCGACGCGGTCACGCAAGCCTTGGAAGCAGGCGTAAAAATCACCGGCTGCAGCGTCCA
>CAYPEF010000035.1:0-18356 GCA_964409675.1 uncultured Rickettsiales bacterium
ACAGGCTTGGAAAGGCCCATCAGGATCGGGCCGACGGTGACGCCTTCGCTTAACTCCTGCAGCAGGTTGGAGCAGAGATAGGCCGAGTGCAGCGCCGGCATGATCAGCACGTTGGCGGGGCCGGAGAGGCGACAGAACGGATAGAGCGCCATCATTTCCTTGTTCAGCGCCACGCTCGCCGACATTTCGCCGTCATACTCGAAATCCACGCCCATGTTGTCGAGCGCCTTCACGGCGTCGCGGATGCGGGCGGATTTTTCGCGCATCGGGTTGCCGAAGGTGGAGTAGGAAAGCAGCGCCACGCGCGGCTCGTGGCCCATGCGGCGCGCCTTGCAGGCGGTAACCTTGGCGATATGCGCCAGTTGCTCGGCTTCCGGCAGTTCCTGCACGGCAGTGTCGGAGAAGAAAATGGTGCGGCCTTTTTCCAGCAGCATGGTTATGCCGAACAGGAATTCGCCCGACTTGGGGTCGATCACCCGGCTCACATTTTCCAGCGACATGGTGTAATTGCGCGTAAGGCCGGTGATCATGGCGTCGCCATGGCCGCAGGCCAGCATGCAGGAGGCGAAGATATTGCGGTCGTTCTTCACCATACGCGCCACGTCGCGGTAGAGATAGCCCTTGCGCTGCAAACGCGGATAGAGATGGTCGATGTAATCATCCACGTGCGAGCTGATTGAGGCGTTGGCGATCTCAATGCCGGAGAGGTCGGCGCTGATGCGCGCGGCGGCTTCCTTCACGCGCTCAGTGCGGCCCACCAGAATCGGCGATCCCAGCCCTTCGTCGCGCCATTGCACGGCGGCACGGATGACTTTTTCCTCCTCGCCCTCGGCAAAGATGATGCGCTGCGGGTTCTCGCGCACCTTATCGAAAATGCGGTGCATCTGGCCGACGGTGGGGTCGCGCCGTGCGGCGAGCTCCTTTTTATAGGCGGCCATGTCGGTGATGGGCTTGCGCGCCACTCCGGTATCCATGGCGGCTTTGGCGACAGCAGGCGCAACGGTGGTGATCAGGCGCGGATCGAACGGGGCGGGGATAATGTATTCGGGGCCGTATTTCATGCGACGTCCGCGGTAGGCGGCGGAGACTTCCTCCGGCACGTCCTCGCGCGCAAGGCGGGCGATGGCTTCAGCGGCGGCGATTTTCATCTCGTCGTTGATCTGCGAGGCGCGCACGTCGAGGGCGCCGCGGAAGATGTAGGGGAAGCCCATCACGTTATTCACCTGGTTCGGATAATCCGAGCGCCCGGTGGCGACGATGGCGTCGCTGCGCACTTCGTGGACTTCCTCGGGGGTGATTTCCGGGTCGGGGTTGGCCATGGCGAAGATGATCGGGTTTTTCGCCATCGACTTTACCATGTCCTTCGTCACGGCATTCTTGGCGGCGAGGCCCATGAACATGTCGGCCCCTTCCAGCGCCTGCGCCAGCGTGCGCTTGTCGGTTTTCACCGCGTGCGCCGACTTCCACTGGTTCATGCCGCCCTCAGTCCGGCCTTCATAGATGACGCCGGTTTTATCAACCAGCAGGGCGTTCTCGTGGCGAACGCCCATTTTCTTGATCAGCTCCAGACAGGCGATGCCAGCAGAACCTGCGCCCAGCACCACTACCTTGATGTCCTCGAACTTGCGGCCCGTTAAATGCGCCGCGTTGATCAGCGCCGCGGCGGTGATGATGGCGGTGCCGTGCTGGTCGTCATGGAATACGGGGATATCCATCATCTCGCGCAGGCGCTGCTCGATGATGAAGCATTCGGGCGCTGCGATGTCTTCCAGGTTGATGCCGCCCCAGCTCGGCCCAAGAAGCTTTACGCAATCGACGAAGGCGTCGGCGTCGGTGGTGTCAACTTCGATATCCACCGCGTCCACGTCGGCGAAGCGCTTGAAGAGGATCGCCTTGCCTTCCATCACGGGCTTGCTGGCGAGCGCGCCGAGATTGCCGAGGCCCAGCACCGCCGTGCCGTTGGAGATGACGGCGACGAAATTGCCGCGCGCGGTGTAATCATACGCTTTCAGCGGGTCTTTCTCAATCTCCAGGCAAGGCACGGCCACGCCCGGCGAATAACCGAGGCTGAGATCGCGCTGCGTCATCAGCGGCTTGGTGGGGAGAATGGAGAGCTTGCCGGGCGTGCCTTCCGAATGGTAGGCAAGGGCTTCGGCATCGGTGATCTGGTCTTTTTCTTTTGACATTAAAAGCGTCCTGAACGTTACAAAAGCTGCGCGGCCTGATTTATTGTGCAGCGCAGCATAAGCCTATGAAATTACAACGATAATAATTTCTCTGTCATACACCGCCCAAGAAGGCAAGGGAAATGTGCCTTATTACCGAATATCGCCTCAGGCTCTGGGAAAACGGATAGTGTCCGGCCCTTTATCCGCCAGTAGTTTTTTCTGAAGCTCTAATAGCAGCGGCCTGACACCATGCATAAGGTTATGCGCCTGAACAGTGTGATATTCCACCCCATCTGCTTCAGCTCTTTTAAGGCACTCTTGCTTGTGATGCTCACTTTCCTGAATTAAAAACCCGACAATCTCATCGGCATTTTCATGGATAATTCGACTCAACTCGGGGGAAAGCTTCTGCCTCCTTTGTATTCGCCTCAGGGCTTCTTCCATTTTTTCGGCATTTACAGGTAAATCCTTTGGAAGAATCATGTCCGGATTAGATTTCGCCATATCAAAATCATATGCGGCCGCATCGCTTAATATTTGCTGGAATGTTTCAAGCGGACGATTAGGAGTAATGGTTGGCTCATTTGCTTCCAGCGGCTTTCCCATATCGAATGCAAGAATTTTTCCTGCAATAACCGATATACTATCTTCGCCGCCGCGCCCACTTTTTCCTCTGGCATTCATAATTGTATCTGATTTCTGTTTTACATTGCATTATTCGATTCTATTCTAGAAGCAAATGCTTCGTTAAGCAAAAGAAATTGATGTATTTTAATCATTCAAACAGCTTTTATAGATAATATTCTTATGCATAGCGCCTCATCACAGCATCTCCCCGCCTCCTCAGATATATCCAACAGCGAAACCGACATGGCGCTGGCTGACGCCACCCCGGCCATGCGCCAGTATTTGACACTCAAAAACGCGCATCAGGACTGCCTGCTGTTCTACCGTATGGGCGATTTTTACGAATTGTTCTTTGAAGATGCGATGCTAGCTTCCGAGATTCTGGACATTGCGCTGACCAAGCGCGGTAAGCATGCGGGCGAGGCGATTCCGATGTGCGGCGTGCCGGCGCATGCGTATGAGAATTACCTGGAGAAGCTGATTCGCTCAGGCCGCAAGGTCGCTATCTGCGAACAACTGGAAGACCCGTCGGACGCGAAGAAGCGCGGCTATAAGGCGATTGTGCGGCGCGATGTGGTGCGCATTGTCACCCCCGGCACCATTACGGAAGAAAGCCTGCTGGACGGTGCACGCAGCAATTATCTGGCGTGCATTACCAAAGCTCCCTCACCCCAACCCTCTCCCGCAAGCGGGAGAGGGAGTGCGGCGGAGCATTATGCGCTGGCATGGCTGGATATTTCCACGGGGGAATTCCTGGTGGAAACGGTGGATGCCGAGGAGCTGCCGGCGGAGCTGGCGCGCATCGCCCCGCGCGAGCTGCTGCTGCCAGATACGCTCGCTTCCGACGCCGATTCGCGTGAATTGCTGAAGGATTGGAAATCCCTCTTCAGTACCCTGCCCGAAAGCCAGTTCGACAGCAAGCGTGGCGAGCGGCTGCTGAAATCCGCCTATAGCATCTATTCGCTGGAAGCCTTTGGTGTTCTGGAGCGCCCGGAAATCGCCGCCTGCGGTGCACTGCTGGACTACCTGCAACTGACGCAGAAAAGCGCCCCGCCACGCCTTGATATGCCGCGGCGCGAAACAGCTTCGGCGCATATGCTGATCGACCCGGCAACGCAGAAAAACCTTGAAATCATGCAGCGCCTGAGCGGCGAGCGCACGGGAAGCCTGCTCTCCGTCATTGACCGCACCATCACCTCGCAGGGCGCGCGCCTGCTCGCGGTTCAGCTAAGCGCCCCGCTTACCGACCCTGCGGCCATCAATGCACGGCTGGATGCCACAGAATTTTTCATCCGGCATTCTTCGTTGCGCACCACCATGCGCGCTGCCTTCCGCGAGTGCCCGGATTTGGAGCGGGCGCTTTCCCGCCTATGTTTAGGCCGCGGCAGCCCGCGCGACCTGCTCTCCATCCGCGCCGGCCTCGCCGCCGCGCGCAGCATTAATGCCGAGCTGGAAATGGGACAGTTCGTTGATCTCCCCGCCCTTGTTGCTGCGCAACAGCAGCAGCTGCGCAGCCATGACGGGCTGATTGAGCGCATCGAGCGCGCTATCAAACCCGATGCTGGGGCGTTCGCGCGCGACGGTGATTTTATCGCCCCCGGCTACCATGCCGCACTGGATGAATTCCGCACGCTGCGCGATGAAGGCAAGCGCCTGATCCTGAATCTGCAGCAGCGCTATGCAGAAGAAACCGGCGTCGGTTCGCTCAAAATCCGCTTCAATAACGTTCTGGGCTATTATATTGAAATTTCACAGGCAAACCAGGGCAAGGCGCTGGACAGCTTCATCCATCGCCAGACGATGGCGGGCGCTCTGCGCTACACCACCACGGAACTGGGCGAGCTGGAGCGCAATATTGCTGAAGCGGGCGAGAGGGCGCTCAAGACCGAGCTGGAGCTGTTCGCTGAACTGGTGACGCAGGTGGTGGAGGCGCAAACCCCGATCGCCAATGCCTCGCGCGCGCTGGCGGCGCTGGATGTCAGTGCATCGCTCGCCGAGCTGGCGCAGGACGGGCGCTATAGCCGCCCCATCGTGGACCAGAGCCTTGCGTTCGCCATTGAAGGCGGACGTCACCCGGTGGTGGAAGCCTGGCTCGCGCGCGAGCAGGGCGCGCCGTTCATGGCCAATGGCTGCGATCTTGGCGAGCAGCAGTCGCTCTGGCTGATCACCGGCCCCAACATGGCAGGCAAAAGCACGTTCCTGCGCCAGAACGCGCTGATTGCCATGCTTGCGCAGATGGGCTCCTTCGTGCCCGCCGCGAAGGCGCATATCGGCGTGGTGGACAAGCTGTTCAGCCGCGTGGGCGCGGCGGACGATCTGGCGCGCGGGCGCTCCACTTTCATGGTAGAAATGGTGGAAACGGCGATGATCCTTAATCAGGCCGGAAGGCGCTCGCTGGTGATCCTCGATGAAATCGGGCGCGGCACGGCCACCTATGACGGCCTTTCCATTGCCTGGGCGACGGTGGAATATCTGCATGACATGGTACGTTGCCGCGCGCTGTTCGCCACCCATTACCATGAACTAACCCAACTGGCGGATACCCTCCCCCATATTTCCTGCCACACCATGCGCGTACGTGAATGGGACGGCAATCTGGTGTTCCTGCATGAAGTCATCCCCGGCGCGGCTGACCGTTCATACGGCATTCATGTGGCCAAGCTGGCGGGGCTTCCGGCAGCGGTGCTGGAGCGCGCGGGCGAGATATTGCAATCGCTGGAAGCGGAGCATTACGCCGCCGGGAAGAAAAGTGCTATTACGGAACTGCCGCTATTTGCGCAAGCGTCCGCCCCGGCTCCGGCGCACCCGCTGGCGGCGGAGCTGCGCTCACTTGCTGTGGATGACCTGACACCCCGGCAGGCGCTGGATGTACTCTATCAATGGAAGAAGCAGTTTTCGTAAGAAGATTTCTGAGTGAAGCGTTAGAAACTTAGAAACCAAGCCACTCTCTGCCCTATATCATCGAGGAAGAAAGTCCGGGTTTCGGTTCCTCGGCGGGGGTGCGTAGTGGCGGCGCGCTCAGCGCTATTTCAAGAGATGAGGCCTGCGGGCTTGCATCAAGATTCAGTTTCACTCCTTGCTGAATACCCTCCAGCTTACTGAAAGCCAGGCTTTTATTCACAGAAAACGCCTTGTCAATGGCAGCGCGCATGAGGACATCGCCCTGCAGCACCTTGCCTTCCGCTTCCGCTGCCACGCTGACTTTTGCTTCGCCTTTATCGCTTTTTACCTTATAGAGCACTTCGCCTTTCGCATCCCGCTCGCCTAGCTGGGTGATTTCAAGCGTCTTTTTATGCTTGGCATCAAACACACGAAACTCGGACTGCCCCTTTTCCGGCTTTCTTTCTCCCAGCACATAAAGCTGTTGCTGCTGAAGCCACTGCATATTGGCGCTTACATGCTCAAGGCGCTTGCCATACGCTGCCATGTGGTTTTTATCCAGCGCATCCAGCGCATTCAACTGTGGGACGACTGTATCCCGCATGTAGTTATTCATATCGGCTATATGAGAGAATGCGGTCAGGGCTTTCACATCCGTATCGAGTTTTTTCACTAACTCCTGAAGCGTCGCCTTTTCTTTCTCATCAGTTTTGGTTGCCAGTTCTTTTTCTAACTGACCTTTACGCTCATCCCATAAACTCGCTAATTCCGCATAATTTTTCTCAGCGGTGGCGGCCTGAATCTTTTTTACTAGGGAATTGCCGCCAAGCAGATCTCCCCCTGCACGCCTCAGCCCTTTCAGGCTATGCGATCCGAAAAGGGTATAATCTTCCGGGAAAAAAGCTGATATATGCTGCTCGCCGATGGTATATTCCTCTGATTGATAATGATCGATTGCTTTTTGCAGATATTGCCGCCGGCCTACCGCACCCAGCGCTTCCCATGCCGCCAGTGCATCACCCTCTTTTGCCTTCGAATTGCTTTTCCGCAACTCATCCAGCTTCAACGCAAGGCCATAATCCATCAGCGCCTCTTCGCTTTTATTGGCCTTATCGCTCAACACCAGCAACCCGCTCTGGAGGCCAGGCAATTTACTGAAATCCACCCCCGGCAGCAGCCGCTGCGCTTTGGCATCTTCCTCTGACATACCAATCGACGTCAGATACTCCACCAGCGTTTTTTCATTTTTGTGCAGCGCAGCAAGCTGTTCAACCAATGCACGTAAGTTTTGCTCGCGGCCGATCTGAAGCAGCTCAAAGGCATGCACTTTCATCCGCAATTCACCGTTTTCCTGCGGCGATGCCTGCTTGACGCCCTGATACAATTCTTCTACCGCCTCGCGGAATTCCACCATTGATTTGGTGGCATGTCCCGCGTTAGCCGCCTGATCATAGGTCGGGAAGGATAAAACCTGCTCCTTCATGCCCTCTTTAAGCACGGGCAGCTTGACTTGGCGCTGCGAGACCACTTCTGCTGACGGCGCAGGCGCTTCGGGCCGGATAAAGCCGAATGTACCTGCCTCCCGTTTTTGCTCGCCTCCGCCATAGGTATTTTTCAGCCACCCCATTGCCGGTTCCGCCAGCAATGCACCGCCTGCCGCCGCTGCCAGGCCAATTCCGATTGCTAAAAATCCTAATTCAGAGGAGGCCAGCGCCCCCAGCAATCCCGCCCCGGCAGCAAAGGCGATTTTGCTGGTGCTAAGCCCTTTACCATCTGAAGAAGCAAAAAAATTCTTAAATCTTTCCCATAGGGTATAGGTTGGTAAGGCAGCTTTTTTCTGTCCCAGCCCTTCCGCCAGAGTGTCAGCGCTCGCTGAATATTCTTGCTGCGTTAACGATTTAACCACCAGATTTTTCCAATTTTTTCAGATAACTAGTCTAATATTACACTTTTGATTATGCCAGTATGCTCCCTGCACCTCCAGTGACATTTTGATGACAGAAAAACCCTGTATTTTCCGGCCTGTCACAAATGTTTCATTAGCCTTAGCAGGGGGCAAAACGTAATATAGGGTTGAGAAAGCATTATATTGAGGATTTTTACGCTTTTACGATGACTACACCCAACGAAACCACCACTGCGGAAAATTCTGCGCCTGGGAACGCTGCATCAGAGACGCCAGCGACTGCTGCGCCTGCAAGAACACCGGCTGCAACGGCAGACGGGCAGCAGGGCATGTGGGGCCTCGGCATCGGCCTTGGCGTAGCGGCCGTCTTAGGGCTGGTTACGCAAAGCTGGATTGGCGGACTGATTGCCGCCGTTGTCGGCATTTTCGCTGGCGGCATGTATGACAGCGGCAGGCTGAACGAATATCTTCCTGAAAGCATGGCCGCTGGCAAGTCCGCCGGGAAATCCCCTTCCGCCACGGGAACAGAACCCGCGAACGCACCTGAGGTAAAACCTTCCAAGACTCAAGCGGCAGAGGCAGAAAAAACCGCCGCCAAAGACGCCGCGAACGCCGCGAACGCCGCTCCGGGAATATCTAACGATCCTACAGAACGTGTAAACACCAGCGATACCCGAACGAACGTAATGAATGCGGTGGTGTATGGCGGCGGCGCAGGTGCAGTGGCAGGTATAACTGGGGCAGCAGGCAACACATTAACACGCTCTGCAGGCATCTCTCGTACTCACGCAGCAATGAGGCCATTTTACCGCCCTGTTATTAATCTCCTCGAACGCCACCCTGTCAGAGCGCTTGCTTCCATCTGGAGTTCTAGTCCTCAATTCAGCCCGTGGCAGAATGAACGCGATGTTGCTCTGATTGAAAAGTTAGACCGCTATAGAAAACGCCCGATCACCGCTGAAGAATTAGAGCGCGTAAAAAACCTTAGAGAACGTCTTCATAGCGGTGACATTACCAGCGATAAGATCCCCGGTCAGTTCGGCGCAACGAAAGACGCTCAACTAAACGCTATTGATGAGATTATCGCTCGCGGAGAGGGCCGCACCGCCGCCTCTCCCTCAGCCGGAACAACCACTCCTCCCGTTTCCGACGAGCATATGAGCACAGCACGGCAACGTGTACAGAATGTTAGAGCCAGCTTTAAAAATGTACCTCCTTCCGACCCAATGACACGGCGTGAAATTGCCGCACTCACGGAAGAAGATTGGAATGCCATCACCCGCGAATATGCGGAAATGCTGAAAAATGGAACGGCTGAGCCTGGACATCTTGGTAAAGCTATTAAAATAAAGGCTGAACTACGTTTTCAAAATTGCTCCGCTCCAAGCCTAAGCCCAGATCAGCCCTTTTCTCCAACTGAGCATAATTTAAATGCGGCGGAAGCCGCCGCAGAGGAAGTGGCCAGTAGGCGCGGCCTAAGCGCAAGAGATAAGGCCCATATTAAAGCTGATCTACGTGAGGCCTTTACTGCCACCGCTGGCGATCCCGAGCTTGCTTCCGCCGTGAAACGCATAACCCCTGCCCAGGCGGCTGAAATCGGCGCGGCTCATGTTGATCAATTCCGAAATCCGGCTGCTGATAAGCCTACTTTAGCCGATTGCATTAAAACCACCGCCACACCGAAGCCTGCGACTCCGGCAGCAACCGTACGCATTGAAGGTTTAAACCCAGCAGAAGTAAAGCCGGTTAGAGTCGACGCTACCAGCACGCCAGCGGTAGAACCTGCGCCTTCGGTAACCGGATCCGAATCCGTCACAACAGGAAAAGCTGAGGAGCCAAAGAATAAGCGCACGTCAAAATCTCGCGGCCCCCGCCGCCCTCGCGGCTTCTTCAAGCCTGACGTTGTAATCGCATGTAATCATTATGGCCCCGGCACCGACTCTGGCATGAATGATGTTGGTCAAATGCCGGGTGAAGGTGGATCTCTCCCCGGAGAACCTGTTCGTCCCGGCGATCCCGCGCTTAGAACGCGCCTTCCCTCCGGCAATACTCCGGCTGTTCAACCTGTCAATCCGGCCACCACTGACGTAATGGGCGAGCCTGTTACCCCGCCCGCCACGGCGCATCCGGCATCTCCAGCGGCTGCTCCGGTTGAGCCTCCGCCCGTAGAGTTGCATCCAGTAAGCCCCACGGGTGAACCGCACGTCCCAGCACCGCAAGGCGCTAAAAGCACCGGGAAAAAATTCCTATCACTGCCGAAGGGCTTTAGCGGCAAAGCAGGTGCGCTCGGAGCTCTTATTGGCGGCGTAGAAATGCTTGAGCATTCCGTTGAAGTGTATAACAGCAAGCAAACGCAGGCGGAGAAAGCGGAATTCTTTGCCACCATGGGAGTCGGTCTTACAGCCGATGTTGTCGCTAATGGTTATACGGCAGGTTTAGCAGGAGGCGCTGTCAGCACGTTCGGGACAACACTGAAAGATATTAGAAAAGGAGCGATCATTCTAACATCCGAAGCCCAAAAAGCGGAAGAAGCCTACACGAGCGGAAAACTCTCCTCAGACGCCTACGTGCAGCGCGTGGATGAACTGAATAAAAGCGCCGAGGAACTTATTAGCAAAGCCAAATGGTGGCCGTGGGAAACTGTAAAATCCACTACTCCTGGGTTGGGTGTGCAAGGATATATCAAGGGGACCGTCGCCACATGGGATTTAGCGACCAAAACCAATGCGAATGATTTCGCTATCACCGGTCATCGCATCACCGATGCGGTAGGAATAACCAATCATTATGGCCCGAAGGCACTTAAAAGCACGCCTGAGGCAGGGCCAGCCGATGCTATGCCAGACATAAATTCCAGCGAATATAAAAATCTCAATGTGCTGCGTATTCGTTTCGGCTTTACTGATAAGGATATGACCGATAACGCTACGCTGGAGCAATATAAAGTCAGCCTGCAGGGAGCGCAAATCCGTCATAAAATGTATAAGCCTACCTTTAGTCAAAAATATCTTCCGGAATGGCTGGGAGGACAAAAAGCGGATAAGCTTAATAACGACGCGCAGCAATGGGTGATGGTGAATGCCGCACTCCGGGAAATGCAGGCCTATCAGGAAAAACTTACTGCATATAAAAACGCGTATCCCGCAAATAGCCCCTCCATGATGGACCAGATTCTTGCAAGGGAAGAACGCCTCAAGAAGGAACTTGATATTTCCTATAAAGGCGTTGCAAGCACAGCGGAGGTTTCTCCTCCGGCAGGCACTCCTGCGGCAGCAACGCCACGCTTGCCTACTATTTCTCAGTAAAAAATTTATTCCACCCCCGGAATTTTACACTTTTTTTATATCCTGACGCTGCGTGTTATGCAGTTGTTTTACCTGGTGTCGGTTAGGTTGATCATGTGCTCGATGCATTGTTTCTAACATGCAGCGGGCATTCAGGGATTGATACGCAAATATGTAGGAGCGTCCGATGAAAAACCTGTTTTCTTTCTCCGCTGCACAGCAGCAGGCTGAACCGGCAGCGCCGGCGCAGACGGTGTACCGGGGCGGATACGGGTATGTTTGTCACCGCACCGGCGTGTGCCCCTGCCTTCCGTGCAGCCTGCATCATGCCCACAGCATGCGGCGCGCCAAGCGGGAAGCGTGGAACCAGGAAGCATTTATCAACGAGAAGGCGAAACACCATGATACATACCGAGAAACATTCGTACCGGCACTGGTCTGACGCCGAAGCGGCGAAAACCTACCTTGCCGCCAGCACCGATGCCATGCATACGCGCTGGTCGCCGAAATTCTGCGAGGTGACGCCGTTCGACCTTCGCTAGGCGCTAGGTAATGCTGATATTTGATTAACAAAAAAGCCTGCGCATGCAGGCTTTTTTGTTAGCGGGTGAGGGAGGATGGAGATGGAGCATATTAAAGATACAGACGCTGCTCTGCTGAAAAAGATCACTGAGCTCTGGGGCAAGCTCAGCCGTGACGAGGCGGCTACGTATTTTTCCGCGCCTGAGATATTTTATAACGCGCTGCAGCGTGAATACGCCATCGACCGGGCGCATGCCGATGCGGCGCTGCACGACCTTTTCGCGCATGCGGCAGCATAAATCCATTGATCAACTTTTTCTCTTTGTAATCCCCGTGCAACCGGGGATTACATATAAGCGGCCTATGGAGTTCAGCTTGAATGACCGTAGATGTGGCTGTCCGGCAGGTACACTAGATATTTTTACAATTTATTAACTTTTGTGCCTTGAAAAGGGCCGGTTCAGGCTGGAATCAGGTACGCTGACTATAATGCAACAGAAGTCAAAAAAATGCAGCGGAGGCGTACGCTCAAGCGTTATTGGAATCCTCGCAAAGCCACGCTCAGCCTTGCGTTTAGCGGAAAATGGGCTTTTAATTTGCCTTTCCTAAAAAAACGCCAAAATTCCTAGACTTATATATTTTTAATAGCGTATATTGCGCTCTCATATGGTCGCTTAAGGCAGAATCCGACTAAGGTGACCGCACGGTGATCGTATGATCCAATCTTATAAATGATAGCGTAAAGTGAAATGGAGGACAGTATGTTCCAATGGAAAACGCCCGTGTTCGCGGCTTGCGCGGCTGGCTTGCTAGCCACCGTGTCCACCGCGGCATTTGCGGACAAAGATACCCGTGATGTCGTACATAACTCAAGCGGCAAAGTGGTAGTCAACTCGTTTGGCAACTGCGTTCGCACGCAGTGGGTCAACCCGCAGGGCGACGAATGTGCGCCGGATGCGGCACAGCAGGAAACCAAAGCCGTTTCCGCCGCGCGCAACCTGAAGAAGGAAGAGCGCACTGTGTATTTCGAGTTCGACAAGTACCGCCTCACCGCCGAGTCCAAGCAGAAGCTTGACAGCCTGGCCAATGTGCTGAAGTCCGACGCCGAAGTGAAGAGCGCCACCATCGTAGGCTATGCCGACCCCATCGGCACTAAGGCCTACAATGAGCAGCTCTCCAAGCGCCGCGCGCTTGCTGTGCAGAACTATCTGGTGTCCCGCGGCTACCTCAACACCAACATGACCAACACCCGTTGGCTGGGTGAAGACAGCCCGAAGGCCAGCTGCCCGACCAAGATGCCCCGCAAGGAACGCATCGCCTGCCTGCAGCCTGACCGTCGCGTAGAGATGGAAATCGATTTCTATCCCGAAGGCGCAGCGCGTCCCGCAGCACCCGCTCCGGCAGCCAAGCCGGCACCGGCTGCAGCTCCCCGCAAGTAAGGGAAGCGGCTAACGATTTGGGGGGTTTATGACCACACACTCTGGAAATAATCCTGCAAATGGCAATGTTCCCGCTGGCAACGATAATGTCAGCGGGAACACCGCCCTTCCCTCGGATCGTGCCTATTCAAAATCGGATTACGGCAAGGAAACGGAGGAGGCCATGGAAAACCCTGAGGAAGACCATAGGCAAGCGCTGCGCGACAGCGCCCGCCGCATGAGGGAGAATATGGAAAACGCCAGCCAGAATGCCAAAGACGCCGCCTACCATGCCGGGGAGAGCATGCGTCATTTTTTTGTCAGCCGCAGCCAGGACATTCAGGACGCAGCTAATGACTACTCGGATAAAGTGCGCAGCAACCCGTTTCAAAGCACGCTGCTTGCATTCAGCGTCGGGTTCCTGGTCGCAAGCCTGCTGCGCCGACGCTAGATATTCAGGCGGGAGATGCCATGAAGCCGTTGCTCGCCGCCATGCGCCTTTCCATGTTCTGGAATTACGCCAAGCCTTTTTTAACCACCCGAACCTTGCCGGATAACCACGTGCTCCAAAAACTCATGGCCAATGCCGCCATCGCCATCAGCTTCACCATCATGACCGGCATGATGGCGGGAGCGATTCTGATCGGCCTGCTCTTTACCGGCTACCGCTATATCGTAAGCCAGGGGCTGGAGCCGATGACGGCGCTCGGCGTGGTGATATTCGTTGCTCTGCTGATCACCGCCATCCTAGCCATGCTAACGGTGCATTACATGCGCAGCCTGCTGAAAATGCGGTTGTTTGACCATATGCATGAGCATTCGCTGGCCGGCAAGGCAAGCGCCATTGTCGATTCCTTCCTCGACGGGCTGCTCACGCCCCGGCCCGAAGAAGACGTCGCATCCCGCGAAACGCAAGACAGCGCCGCCGCATGATGCGGATATGGCGCGCTCCCTATATTTCCCTCCTGTTAGCCATTCTGCCTTGCGCGGCTTATGCGGCAGAAGAAGCCCCTGTAACGGATTCTTCGCCGCGCGGCATTATAAGCGCCGTATTTGAAAACGATCTCTTTGCCAATTCGGACCGCGGCTATACCAACGGCGTGCGGCTGGGCTGGCTCTCGCCGGAAGGCGAATCGCCGGGCTGGGTGGAGCGGGTGGCCGATGCGCTGCTGCCGTTTGCGCCGGAAGGCCAGCGCCGCAGCAGTTACGCCATCGGCCAGAACATGTACACGCCGAGCGAAATCCGCCGCTTTCCGCCCGACAGCACCGACCGGCCTTACGCGGGCTGGCTGTATTTCACCGGCGGCATTATCGCCGATGATGGGGTAAGGCTCGATCATTACCTGATCACCGCAGGCGTGGTGGGGCCGCTGTCGCATGCGGAGCAGACGCAGAAATTCATCCATCACGTGGTGGATTCGCCGCAGCCGCGCGGCTGGGATTACCAGCTGAAAAACGAGCCGGGGCTGGTGCTGACGTGGGATAGGCGGTGGCGCAACATCCGCGCTTTAAATATGCTTGGGCTGGAGACGGATATTTCGCCCGATATCGGCTTTAACCTCGGCAATATTTTTACCGATGCATCGGCGGGCATGACGCTGCGGCTCGGGCAGGCATTGCCCGCCGATTACGGACCGCCGCGCATCCGCCCCAGCCTGCCCGGCTCGGATTTTTTCCTGCCGACGGACCATCTGGGTTGGTATGTGTTTGGCGGTGGCGAGGTGCGGGCGGTGGCGCGCAATATCTTCCTCGACGGCAATAGCTTCCGCGACGGGCCGGATGTCGATAAGCGCAATGCCGTCGGCATCGCCACCGCCGGGCTGGCGCTGACCTACGGCAATGCCAGACTCTCCTATACACAGGTGTTCAGCACCCGCGAATTCAAGGGCCAGCGCAGCGCGCCTACCTTTGGCGGCATCAGCCTTTCCGTGCGTTACTGAACTTTCACGCGGATTTATGCAATGTACGCTTAAGCGTAACTGCCTCCATATGGAGAATTTATGGTGCAAACGGATAACTTTACTGCACTGATTATCGGTAAACCATTGTTTTGGAGATATATATGAAAAAGACTTCCTCCGCTATCACCCTCGGCCTTCTCGCTGCCATGCTGGCGCTGGCTTCCTGCAACACCATGTCCGGTATCGGCGAAGACGTATCCGCCGGCGGCAAGAAGCTGGACGAATCCGCCACCAAGCATAAAAATTACTAATATAATAAAGAATCATGTGAATGACGGCAGAAAGGGGATATATCCCTTTCTGCCTTTTTGTCGTTGATCATGCATCCCCGCTTTTCCTGGAAAAAACATTTCGTTTTGCTGTTCACGCTGGTCTGCGTGCTGATTAACGCATTCGCCTATGCGCTCTATCAGCGATACCAAGAAGTGCATCAGTCCAGCAACTGGGTGGCGA
The DNA here is from genome assembly GCA_964409675.1 of uncultured Rickettsiales bacterium. Taxonomy (GTDB): domain Bacteria; phylum Pseudomonadota; class Alphaproteobacteria; order Rickettsiales; family SXRF01; genus CAYMDD01. The sequence goes on from CAYPEF010000035.1 coordinate 15,220, forward strand.
ACAGTTATAATGTGCTGCGCATCACCCGCCGCGTGTTCTCGCGCATGCAGGATATGGAGATCGGGCAGCGCGGCTATCTGCTGACCTATAACCAGAGCTACCTGGAACCCTACCTCAAGGCCGATGCCATCCTGCCGCAGGAAATCGAGAAATTCGAGGCGCAGGCGCGCACCAGCAGCCCGCAGCAGCAGGAAAATTTCGAGGCTTTCAAGGCCGCTATACTGCAGCTGCGCGATATTCTGGAACAACAGAATAAATACAATCTCTCCAACCGCCCAAGCAAAGCACAGATCGATGCGGAGCTGGCGCAGAGCAAGGAGGTCATGGACCGTATCCGCGGCATCGTGGACCGCATCGCCACCGAGGAATCAAGATTGCTTGATCTGCGCACGCAGCAGGAGAATCAGGCGGAGCGCACCTTTATTCTTACCATCCTGATCGGCGCCGTACTGACCATCGCCGGATTGTTTGCCAGTAACGCCCTGATCATGCGCCTGACATCACGCAGCCAGGAAGCCGAAGCGCGGCTTAGGGCCAGCGAGGAGCGCTTCCTGCTTGCCATTCAAGGCGTCAATGACGGGCTGTTCGATTATAACGTGGCCGAGCACCGTATTTTTTACTCGCCGCGTTTCCGGGAAATGCTCGGATATACGGAAGATGAATTTCCCAACACACTGGAAGCTTTTAACGAGCGCCTTCACCCGGAGGATTATGAGCGCACCTGGGAAACGGCGCAGCAATATTTCCGACGTGAATCCCCCTCATATCTCAATTATTTCCGCCTGCGTCACAAGGACGGCAGCTACCGCTGGATCATGGCGCGCGCCAAGGGCGTATGGAATGAACGCGGCGAAATCGTCCGCCTGGTGGGCGCACATACGGACATCACCGAGCAGAAAATGCGTGAGGAGCATCTGGCGCAAATCAATAAGGAGCTGGAGAGCTTCACCTATATCGCCTCGCACGATCTGCGCGCGCCGCTGGTGAATTTAAAAGGCTTTGCCGCCGAGCTGAAGCTGAGCAGCGAAACCATCACCGGCCTGATGCAGCAGCACATGAACCAGCTTTCGGAAGCTGAGCGTAAGAGCTTACGGCAGGCACTGGAGGAAGATATGCCGGAGGCGCTGCATTTCATCACCAGCTCGGTGGAGAAGATGGACACGCTGACCACCGCCATCCTGGATTTATCCCGCATCGGGCGGCGCGAGCACAAGATTGAGGAAATCGACACCAAAGCGCTGGTAGAGCGCTGCCTGAACAGCCTGGCATATGAAATCAGCGAAAAGAAAATCACCATCAAGGTCGGGGAGCTGCCTTTCATTCATAGCGACTATCTGGCCATGGAGCAGATTTTCAGCAATATCCTTGATAATGCGGTGAAATATTTGCGCCCGGATGCGCCGGGAATCATCGATATCTCCGGGCAGCGCTTTTACAATGAAACCGTATTCAGCATCCGCGATAACGGGCGCGGCATTGCCCCCTATGATATGCACAAAATATTCGATATGTTCAGGCGGGCGGGCAATACCAAGGATATCCGCGGCAGCGGTATGGGCATGGCGTATGTCAAGGCCACCGTGCAGCGCCTGCAGGGGCGCATATGGGTAGAGTCCACCGCGGGCGAAGGCACGGTATTTCACTTTGCCATTCCGCATCGAAGCATAAAGGAAGCATCACATGGCTGATACGCAGCAAGTAACCATTGTAATGATCGAAGACGATATGGGACATGCGAGGCTGATCGAGAAAAACCTCCGCCGCGCCGGCATCACCAACGAGTTGGTGCATCTGGACGATGGGCAGAAAGCCGCCGATTATTTTTTCGCCGCCCCCGAAGGTAGGAACATGCCGATGCTGGTACTGCTCGACCTGAACCTTCCGCAGATCGACGGGTACGAGCTGCTGAAACGCCTGAAATCCAACGAGCGCACCCACCGCATTCCCATTATCGTGCTCACCACCACCGACAACCCGCGCGAGATCGAGCGCTGCTATGAGCTCGGCTGCAACGTCTATATTACCAAGCCGGTGGAATATGAGAATTTCGCCGAATCCATCCGCAAGCTCGGCCTATTGCTCGCGGTGGTGAAGGTGCCAACGCCCGAGGCATGAGACGATGATTTCCTCCCGCAGCACGCTGAAGCATATCCTTTATATCGAGGATGACGAGGGGCTCGCCCGGCTGCTGCAAAAGCGCCTGTCGCGCCTGGGCTTCGAGGTGGATATCGCCGCCAGCGGCGAGGATGGGCTTCGCATGTTCAACCCTGAACGTTACGATATCGTGCTGGTCGATTACTACCTGCCCGGCATTTCCGGCATGGATGTGCTGCGGCAGGTAGCGCCGCAGGAGCTCTCGCCGCCCTTCATCCTGCTCACCGCCGCCGGGGCCGAGAAAATCGCCGTGGACGCGCTCTCGCTCGGCGCGGCGGATTACCTGGTGAAGGATACCAACCAGGTCTATCTCGACCTGCTTCCCGCCGTGATGAGCGCCGCTTACACACGCGTGCAGCTCGCCCATGAAAACCGCGACCAGCAGGCGCAGCTGATCCATTACGCCGAGCAGCTGCGCATCAGCGAGGAGCGGCTGCATCTCGCGCTCAAAGGCTCGGAAACCGGCGTCTGGGACTGGGACCTGGAGCAGGACAGCATGTACTGGTCGGAAAATCTGCGCGAGGCGATGGCGCTGCCAGAAGGGAAATCCCCCAGCCTCGATCACTGGCTACAGCGCATCCACCCCGAAGATCGCGATGGTTTCATGCAGGAAATCGACCGCCACTTAAACGGCGATACTCCTAATTTCAATATGCTGTTCCGCAAGCTCCCCGCATCCGGCCAGGGCGACTGGCGCTGGAGCCTGGTGCGCGGCAGCGCGCTGCGCAACGATAGCGGCAAGCCGGTGCGCATGGTCGGCACCCGTACCGATTTCACGCAGTATAAGCAAATGGAGCAGGAGCTGGAAATCGCCAAGGACAAGGCGGAAGCCGCAAGCCAGGCCAAGTCGGATTTCCTCGCCATGATGAGCCATGAAATCCGCACGCCGATGAACGCGGTTATGGGGCTGGCCACCATCCTCTCGCAAATGCAGCTGACGCCGAAGCAGAAGGAAATCGTGCAGACGCTGCAATCCAGCGCCG
>CAYPEF010000036.1:0-17525 GCA_964409675.1 uncultured Rickettsiales bacterium
ACCGCTGAATCCCTGGTCGGCACTGCCGAGACGCTGGCCGACGCGCTGCCCTACATGCGCGAATTCACCGGCGAGACGTTCGTGGTGAAATATGGCGGCGCGGCGATGGGGGATCCGAAGCTCGCGCGGAAATTCGCCGAGGATATCGTGATGCTGAAGCAGGTCGGCATCAACCCGATTGTCGTGCATGGCGGCGGGCCGCAGATCGGGCGCATGCTGGAGCGCCTGAAGATTCAAAGCTCCTTCATCGACGGCCTGCGCGTAACCGACGAGGCGACGGTGGAGATCGTGGAGATGGTACTGGCAGGGTCCATCAACAAGCAGATCGTCTCCGAGATCAATGCTGCCGGCGGTGTGGCGGTGGGGATTTCCGGCAAGGACGGCAACTTGATCGAGGCGCGCAAAATACGGCGCACCAAGGCGGACCCGGATTCCAATATCGAGAAAATTCTTGATCTTGGCTTCGTCGGCGAGCCGTCGCGCATCCGCCCGGACCTGCTGGATGAATTTGCCGATTCGCATATCATCCCGGTGATCGCCCCGATTGGCATCGGCGCCAACGGCGAGACGTTTAATATTAACGCCGATACGGCTGCCGGGGCGATTGCCGCTGCCATCGCCGCGGCTAAGCTGATGGTGCTGACCGATGTGCCCGGTGTGCTGATCGAGGAAAAGGGAGAGAAGAAGGTGGTTAGCGAGCTCAGCGTGCGCGAAGCGCACAAGCTGGTGAAGGACAAGGTGATTACCGGCGGCATGATCCCCAAGATCGAAACCTGCATCCATGCCATCGAGAACGATGTGCATGCGGCGCATATCCTAGACGGACGCCTGCCGCACGTGCTTTTGATCGAGGCGTTTACCAAATTCGGCGCGGGTACTATGCTGATGCGGGATTAAGCTACAGGCTTACCACTTTATCCATGAGAAATGCCTGTCAGCCACCGCCACAAACATTAACGCCGCGATGATTTGAAACAGCAGGCGATGATAGAAGTAATATTCCAGCGTGTTCCGGCTCAGTATCGTTGCCGCTTTTAGCCAGATATATTTTTTCCAGTCGCTAACAAGCGGCTGGATGCGGCAACGGGCAAGCCAGCCTACTACCAGTGCGGTACCAAAAAGGACGTAAAGCATCTGCCATAGAGTAAAATCAAACGCGGTTTGCCAGAAGATAAAGATCGCGTAGGAAACGCACAGCAGAAAATAAAACTGCTTTGAATGATTTTGTTCTCGACGGACATACCACCCGATCAGGGCGTAAAGAAACCCGACGCTGCCATATTCGGTGAGCGGATACGTTACCAATGATAGAACGGCTCCGGCGACGGCCATTTCCGGCAGGCGCGTTTGCATCCAGCCGCGATCTTCACAGAAATTCAATGCATAGCGGCAAAGAATAATTGTCATCAATGCATTGGTAGGGAAAACAGGCTGATATACGAAAGGATGAACCGCAATTAGAATAATAGCATAAATCCATAAGGACCGTGGAATGGAGCGCCCGCGTGAAAAACCTACCAAAAAGAACCAGACTGGGAAGGTAATGCGTCCAATTGCGCGCCACCATAATTCTTCCGGCGCGAAATACATGCCAATATGATCGCACGTCATATTGACGATGGCAAAAAACTTCATCAGGTCAAGGGTGGTGAAGGCCGGGCCGCTACGCTCCGCCTTATCGATGAATTTGGCAAAAAACATATATCCGGACTCAAAAAGTATTTCAGTCAGGTGTAGGCGATAACGGTTAATGTTTAATGAATTTTATTATAAACCCACATCCCGGAACTCCTCCACCAGTGCGCGGTAGAGGCTGCGCTTGAAGGGGACGATGATGTCCGGCAGCATGCGCATGTCAATCCATTTCCATTCTGAAAATTCAGGATCATGCGTGGCAATGTTAATGTCGGCGTCGGTGCCCTGGAAGCGCATGGCGAACCATTTCTGCTTCTGGCCGCGGTAGCGCCCGCCCCAGATTTTCGGGATCAGCTCGTCGGGCAAATCATAGGTGTACCAGTCAGCGCTTTCACGTAAGGTAATCACCTGGTCAGTGCCGATTTCTTCCTTCAGCTCGCGGATAGCGGCCTGTTGCGGGCTTTCGCCGGGGTCCATGCCGCCTTGCGGCATCTGCCAGGCTTCGGCTTTCATGTCAATACGTTTGGCCACAAATACCTGATTGGCGGCGTTAAGCAACATCACGCCCACGCCGCTGCGGTATGGCAGGGAGGTGAGGTGGACAGGGATATCGTGCATCGGGGAACGGTAGCTCGTCATGTTTGGTAAACTTTAATGGAAAGGTCGCAGTTTTTCACGAAAAACGCATTTTGGCAAGCGCTGACAGGGGCGCAAGCTGGAATCCGCGCTGGGAAAGCCCTTCCGCCCAGCGAGCGATTTCCTTCAGGGAAACCGGGTAATTGCCTGATATGCCAATGGCATAACCCCGACTAAGGGCTAGCGCCTCCAGTGCGGCCAGCTGCTTGGTCACGGCCGGGGCGGTCGGCTCGTTGTCAATGATATAATCGGCCTGCAAAAAAGGCATGCCGGAGCCTTCCGGGGCCTTTTGCCTGCCCCCGGCAAAGAGCAGTAGTCCGCGCGGCGCCAGCTGCTCATTCAGGAGCTTCAGTTGTTCCTTCTGCGCAGTGAATATTTCACTCGCCGGCAGGCTGAATCCGACCGTGCCGATGCCGCTTGCCATCAGCTGGCGCAGGCGGTGGATGTTTTCTTCGGCGGCGTTCACGCTGAGCAGCGCCAGCGGGCCGGGGTCGGTGGCGGGGAAATTCTCCGGCTCGGCGGGTAAATCCAGCAGCGCTTCATGCCCCTGCGCCCGGGCGGCGTTGATCCAGATCTGCGCGTCGCGTGCGTAAGGAGAAAAGCTCAGTGAAATGTCGGGCGGAAGACCGGCGGCCAGCTCGGATGCGTTTTTGTTCTGCCCCAGGCCGGTGACGACAATGGCAATGATGGGTGCGTTACCGGTGCGCACGAAGGGGCGGCCGTAATGCTGCCAGGGCTTGGTGCCATCCTTGCCGATGACCGGCAACACACCTTCGGTCTCCTGCTCACTCAGCTGTGGCGCCGGGGCGCTGGCCAGCGCCCCGTGCGCGGAAGCCGTGGTGACTGGCGGCAGGGAAGATGTGGTAGGCGCGGCTGCCGCAGGTGGTTCGGCAGTGGGTGCGGTGGGTGAAGTCGGGGGTGGTTCGGCAACGGGCGGCGCAACAGATTCAGGCGCGGCAGGCTCAGGCGAAGTTGGGGTAGGCGAAGCGGGAGCGGTTGACTCTGCTTTTGCTTCAGGTGTGGGAAGGCCGGTTTCCGCCTTGCCGTTGGCAATGGAGAGCGCCACCACGCGGCCTTGCTCCCATGCTGACGTTCCTTCGCTTGCTCCGCCTTTCCATGCCTGCCAGCTTAAATACCCCGCACTCGCCGCAAGCGCGGCGGCGCTTATACACAAGCCGGCGCGAAGGGGCGAGGGCGCGCGCATTATTTCTCGGCAGTGGTCTGCTGGTAGATATGCAGCGCCCGCAGCAGGTCAAGTGCGCGCTGGAGCTGATAATCCTCGGCGGGCGGGATTTCGCCGCGTGGCATATCCGCTTTTTTGCCTTCGGCCTTATCCTTCTCCGCCTTGTCTTTGTCCTTCAGTTCTTTCAGCTCCTTGGCGGCGTTGATGGCTTCCTGAGGGGTGAGCGCAGGCGCGGCGTTGCTGCCGTCGCCGGGGGTTTTGCCGCCCTCGGGCTTCTTGTCCTTCTCACCGGCCTTGGCCGCCGCCTTGCGCTGGTCTTCCAGATTTTGCAGACGCTTGCGCAAATCGGCTTCGACGCGCATGCGCTCGGACTTGATCGGCTCGATCTTGGCGGGCTCCACCGTGATATCCGGCACAATGCCCTTGGCCTGGATGGAATGGCCGGACGGGGTGTAATAACGGGCAGTGGTCAGGCGCATCGCCCCGTGGTCGGAAAGCGGGATCACCGTCTGCACCGAGCCCTTGCCGAAGGATTTGGTGCCGAGCACAACGGCGCGCTTATGGTCCTGCAGCGCGCCGGAGACGATTTCCGCCGCCGAGGCGGAGCCGTTATTGACCAGAATGACAATCGGCGTATCCATAGGGATGATCTCATCGCCGGGATGGGCGCTATAGCGCTTGGTTTTATCCGGGTCGCGCTCGCGGGTGGAGACCACTTCGCCCTGGTCGAGGAAGGCATCCGACACGGAAACCGCCTGGTCCAGCAGGCCGCCGGGGTTGTTGCGCAAATCCAGCACCACGCCGCGCACATTGCCGATTTCCTTCTTCTGCCGATCAATCTCGGCTTTCAGCAGGTCGGTGGTGTTTTCGGTGAAGGAGGAGACGCGCACGTATGCGATATCGCCTTCGCTATGGCCCTTGACCGATTTGATCTTGATGACGGCGCGCACCAAATTGATTTCCTGCGGTTCCGAGCCGTCGTCACGCAAGATGGTGATTTTCACCTTGGAATCGACCGGCCCGCGCATTTTCTCCACCGCTTCGGAGAGCGTCATGCCGAGCACGGCTTCGTCGTTGATGAAGCTGATGTAGTCGCCGGGCTGCACGCCGGCCTTGGCGGCAGGCGTGTCGTCAATCGGGGAGACCACTTTCACCAGCCCGTTTTCCATGGTGACTTCGATGCCGAGGCCGCCGAACTCACCCTTGGTCTGCACCTGCATTTCCTTGAACTGCTTGGCGTTCATGTAGCTGGAGTGGGGGTCTAGCGAGGTGAGCATGCCGTTGATGGCGGCTTCGATCAGGTCGGAATCCTTCACCTCCTCCACGTAATCGACGCGCACGCGCTCGAACACGTCGCCGAACAGGCGCAGGAGATCATAGGTTTCGTTTTTTTCTGCGGCCTGAAGCAGCGGCGGGGTGAGCAGGGTGAGGGCGGTCAGGCTGGTGGCGGCAAGAAGCAGTTTGGCGGCGCGGCGCATAAGGGGAAAATCCGGTCAACAAAAAAGGTTAGGAAGGTATAAAAAGTATCATGCCGCAATCAGCAATGATAAGCAAAGATATATGGCGTAAAACCAGCGCTGATGCAATGGCTCCCTTTATCAGAAGATACATTGCCGGAGATTGCCGCCCGGTGGGCTTAATTAAGGCTAAAAGAGCCCCCCGGTCTCCCATTAAACCCGGCTTTTGCTATGTGTTCGGCATGCCTTGGGGCAATGCGTTCTACAAGCGCCCGGGGTGTAAGGGGATGCGTGACGGTCGCATTCACCGCCGACCGGCATGTATGCGCTTCGTGTGAACGGGCAATTGCCTGTTCGGGGTTCTCCATGGTGGAGGAAGCGGCGTTAAGCAGGATTGCCTCTATGGCGGCGGCGTTCTTATGCAAGGCGGTTATTTCGGTGCGCACCGGATTTTTAAATACAATGGAATGGCTATGCATAAGCGGTTTTATCGCATGAAGATACTTCTCCTCCAGGGTGAAAAGGAGATCGATCAGTCTTGACTGGTCAGTTGATGGAGAAGGGGTGGAAAATTCCGGAAAAATATAAAAGACTGGTTTATTCGAGCTGTATTCCTGATCAGCACGTTGAAGGCGTAGGGTAAATCCATCTTTTGTATAAATTGCCAAGTTTTTGCCGGTCATAGGTAATCATCCTGCGCTGCTTGATAAAACCATAGCAAAGAATAGCAGAAAATCTATAATATTAATGATTTAGTCATCCTTTTCACTCAGCCCGGCAATCCACGGTGCGGGATTGATGGGCTGGTTGTCTTTGCGGAGTTCCATGTAGAGCTGGGGGGCGTCGTCGTCCGGGTCCATGGCGCCGAGGGGCTCGCCTTGCAGGACGGCTGCGCCGGTCTGGGCGCTGATGCGCTCGAAACCGGCCAGCAGCGTGTGGTAGTCGCCCCCATGGCGGATGATGACGATTTTGCCGTAGTTGAGGAAGGGGCCGGTGAAGACGACTTCGCCGTCATACGGGGCGGTGACCTGCGCGCCGGGGCGGGCTTTCAGCACAATGCCCTTGCGCTTCTCGCCGCGGGCGTTGATTGTGCCGAAGCCGCGGTAAAATTTACCCGCAACGGGCAGGTGCAGCTCGCCTTTGGCAGTCGCGAAAGAACGGGCTTTGCGTTTCTTGGTTTCCTGCGCGGCCTTTGCTTTGGCGTCCGCCTCGGCCTGTGCGGCCCTGGCGGCTTCGGCTTCTTTTTCGCGACGCTCCTTTTCGATTTGTGAAAGCAGCGCCTGCAAATCCTGCGATTTCTGGGCAAGGTCGGCGGCGCGTTTCTGCTGTTGCTGACGCTCGTCGTTGGCGCGGGCGAAGAGTTCGGCGCGGGCTTTAAGTTTTTCATTCATCGCCTGCTGATCCTGCTTCAGGCGGGATTGCGCGGCCTGCAGGCTGGCGCGGGTTTCCTCTACGCTTGCTTTCAGCGCGAACAGCTCTTTCATTTCAGCGGCCAGCCGGTCGCTTTTTTCACGCATGCTGGAGGCCATCAGCTGCACGGCGCGGGCGGCTTCGATGATACGCCCGGGGTCGCCCGGCATCATCACCGCCGCTTCGGGGGGCATTTCGCTTAAGGAAATACTCGCGCGCACCATGGCGGCCAGCTGGTCGCGCTGTTCTTTAAGTAGCACGTTTTTCTCATCCAGCTGGCGGCTTAAGGTGCTGAGTTTTTCCTCGGCGGCGGAGAGGTCTTCCTCGTTTCTGCGAATGTCGGCGCCCATGCGCACCAGCTCGCGCGACAGGGCGCGCTGTTCTTCCTCCAGCCGAACGGCCTGCGCCGCCAGCTCGCGGGCGCGGGCGCGGGATTTTTCGAGTTGCTGGTTGGTGGATTTGAGTTCGTCCGCGGTTTGCGCGAAGGCGGGGAGGGCGCTCAGCGCCGCTAGCAGGGCAAGGGCGGGCGGGCGCAGCTTCATCCGCGCAGGTGCGAAAGCAGGGATTGGCCGGTCATTGGTTTGGGCTTGGGCAGGCCGAGCAGCTCCAGCAGGGTGGGGGCGATGTCGGCGAGCTTGCCGGTGTAATTATCGAAGGCTTTGCCCCTGAATGTGTCACCTACCAGCAGGGCGGGCACGAGGTTCAGCGTGTGGGCGGTGTGGGCCTGGTGGGTTTCCTCATCATGCATGCGCTCGGCGTTGCCGTGATCGGCGGTGATGAGCATGCTGCCGCCCGCTTTCAGCACCGCATCGGCGACGCGGCCAACGCAGGCATCCACCGCTTCCACGGCCTTGATGGCGGCATCGATATTGCCGGTGTGGCCGACCATGTCGGTGTTGGCGTAGTTCACCACGATCAGGGCGAAGCGGTTGCTGGCGATGGCGGCTTCCAGTTGTTCCGTCACCTCGTAGGCCGACATTTCGGGTTTCAAATCATAGGTGGCGACATTCGGAGAGGGGATGAGGATGCGCTCCTCGCCGGGGAATTCCGCCTCGCGCCCGCCGTTGAAGAAGAAGGTGACATGGGCGTATTTCTCGGTTTCGGCGATGCGTAGTTGCTTCAATCCCGCATCCGCCACTGCTTCGCCGAGCAGGCCTTCCAGCTTTTCGGGCGGGAAGAGGGTGGTAAGGAAGGGATTAAGCTTTTCCGAATATTCCACCATACCGAGGGCGGCGGAGAATTGGATGATGCGTTCGCGCGTGAAGCCGTCGAAGGCGGGGTCGAGCAGGGAGGTCAGGATTTCGCGGGCGCGGTCGGCGCGGAAATTGGCCATGAGGAGTACATCATCGCTGCCTGCCCCGGCGTAATCGCCAATGATGGTGGGGGGGATGAATTCGTCGGTCACGCCTTGGGCGTAGCTTTGCCGGATGGCGTCTTCGGCGCTGGATGCGCGCGGGGCGTCCACATCCATGATGGCGTTATAGGCTTTCTGCACGCGGTCCCAGCGCTTGTCGCGGTCCATGGCGAAATAACGACCGGAGATGGTGGCGATATGCACGCGCTCCGGGTGGTGTAAGGAGGCGCGGAAGGCGGCCAAATAGTCGAGCGCGCTCTTGGGCGGCGTGTCGCGCCCGTCCAGCACAACATGCACCAGCACGTGCACGCCTTCGGCGCTGATGATATTGGCGAGTGCGGTCATATGCTGCTGGTGCGCGTGCACGCCGCCGGGCGAGAGCAGGCCGAGCAGGTGGAATGCCCCTCCTCCCTGCTTCAGGCGCCGGATGGATTCGGTGAGTGCCGGATGCCTGGCCAGCGAGCCATCCTCAATGGCGGCGTCGATGCGTGGCAAATCCTGCATCACCACGCGGCCCGAGCCGATATTCATGTGGCCCACTTCTGAATTGCCCATCTGCCCTTCCGGCAGGCCGACATGCAGCTCGGAGGCGTTGATGAAAGCCTGCGGGTAGGTGCTTGTGAGTCGGTCCCAGTTCGGCGTGCGGGCGCGGGAAATGGCGTTGTCCTCGGCGGGATCGGCATGGCCCCAGCCGTCAAGGATGCAGAGAAGGGCGGGGCGGGTGGGGGTGGGCATGGTAAATGGCGCAACGTAATGGATGGTGAAAACGGCGCGGATAGTAGGGGATTCGGAGCGGGGAGTGAATTGTTTTTTGTGCTCTGTCGCACTTCTTCTTCCCCCTGTTATGGGGGGAATATAGGCTTACGACTTCAGCACCGACTTGTCCGCCGGAACGCCGTTGGCCACGTAATAGACCGTTTTGGCCAAATTGGTGGCGTAATCGGCGATGCGTTCGAAGTTTTTGGCCATGAAGATCAGGTGGGTGCCGGCGGGGATGCGTTCGGGGTGCTGGGTCATCAGCTGCTGGATCTGGGTGAAGAAATCGTGGTAGAGGTCGTCCACGGCGTCGTCCTGTTTCCAGACGCGGGTGGCGATGCCGGTATCGCGCACGCTTACCGCTTCCATGGCGCCGTTCATCATCTCCACTACATGGTCAGCCATCTGTTCCATGATGATAAGTAGAGGCTCGGGGATGTCCTCGTTGATTTTCACGCTGCGCTTGACGGTATTCTTGGCGAGGTCGCCGGCACGCTCCAGCGTGCCCGCGCTCTTGATGGCGGAGGTGACGAAACGCAAATCGATCGCCATCGGCTGCTGGAGAGCGAGGATAGTGGTGGCGGCCTGCTCCAGCCGGTGGTCGAGCGCGTTGATATGGGCGTCGCGCACCAGTGCTTCTTCCACGCGCTTGGGGTTGCGGTCGCGCAAGGAGGCTTTGGCCAGCAGCACCAGCTCCTTGACCTCGGTGCCCATCTGCTGGATGTAGGCCATCAGCTGGTCAAGCTGGTCGTCGTAAGATTTGGAAGTGTGGCTGCCGAGATGCATGGGTTTTCTTTCGTCTCAGAAGGATAGGGCATGATAACGATAGCATACCTTGGGGCGGTATGCACCGGTTAATATAAGCGTAAAGCGTGATTATACATAGGGCAGGAATGGTTAGTATTGGGTTAACGCCTAGTCGCGGTGGTAGGGGTGGCCGGAGAGGAGCGTATGCGCCCGGTAGAGCTGTTCGGCGAGCATGGCGCGGGCAAGCATGTGCGGCCAGCTCATGCGCCCGAAGGAAAGCAGCAGGTGGCAGGGCTTGAGTAATTCCGCCTCCAGCCCGTCCGCGCCGCCGATGATAAAGCCGAGCGACGAGACGCCCTGGTTCTGCCACTGGCGAATGGTGTCGGCGAATTCGCGGCTACTTAAGGATTTGCCGCGCTCGTCCAGCGCAATGCGCCGCTCGGCCGGGGCGGTAGCTTCCAGCAGCAGGGCGGTTTCGTCGGCCTTGCGCGGCCCGGAAGATTTGCGCAGCTCCAGCTCTTTTAGCATAAGTTTCCACGGCAGGCGCTTGCTGTATTCGGCAAATAACGCCTGCTCGGGGCTGCGCGGGTTGATTTTGCCGATGGCGGCGATAGTGATCTGCATGAGGGGCGTTTGCCTGCGAAAAAAAGATGGTTTTTCAGATTATCCGTTTGCGGGGCGGAATGCCATGCCAAATTCGGCGAAATCGGGGGAGGGGCATTCTGTTCATGATTGGGATAATCGTGAAATAGATTAGACGTTTACGCATGCTTATGCTATAGCTGCGCCCATGAGTTCAGCTTTGTCCGCTCCCGCTCCCGCGGCGCATGATTTCTTTGCGGCCTACCCGGCCCTGTGGCAGCAGCTGCGCCCGGGCATCCGCCTGCGCACCCTGCACAAGGGCGACAGCGTGCTTTGCCACGGCGACGCCGCCAACGCGCTCTGGCTGGTGCAGAAAGGCTGGGTGAAGCTGGTGCGCCAGACGCCTGACGGCAAGGAAACCGTGGTCGGCATATGCACCGAGGGCGATCTGTTTGGTGAAGCGGCGCTGTTCCCGCATGCGAGCTATCCCTATAACGCCGAGGTGCTGGAAGACCAGACCGAATTATATGCCATTCCCGCCGACGCCTTGCGCGCGCTGCTGCAGGATAACCCCAGTTTTTCCTCCGGGGTGATGCGCATGCTCAATGAGCGCATCGCCAATACGCAGCTGAAGCTGGAGCATATGAGCACCATGTCCACCGCGCAGCGGCTGGGCTGTTTCCTGCTCCGCCTGTGCAAGACACAAGGGCCGAGCCATACGCTGAAAATCCCGGTGGAGAAGCACGTGCTGGCGGCTTATCTTGGCATGAAGCCGGAGACGTTTTCGCGCAGCCTTCAGCAGCTAAAGACAGCGGAGGTGGAGGTGAGCGGCGCGGAGGTGAAGGTGAAGAATACGGGGGCTTTGCGCGAATTCGTCTGCCATAGCTGCTCGGAATCCGGCAGCTGCGAGACGGATGAGCTAGACGCGGAGTAGCTGCTCAATCGCCTGCGTGAGTTGTTTCAGCTCCGGCTTCTGGTGGAACCAGACCGGCAGCAGCGGGTATTCAATCTCGGCTACTACATGCTTTATCGCCTCATCCGGCAGCGACATCTGCATCCAGCGCAGATCATGCGCCGCACCCACCAGCACCAGCTGCGCTACTTTACCTTTGCTGAGCGCATCGCTCAGTTGAGCGCGGAATTCATCCAGCGAGGCGGCGACGGGGCTGCCCCGGTGCGGAAGCAGGGTCAGCCGGCCGTCGATGTCTTTGCTGAACAGGGAAATCCTTCCCTCGCACGCGGCCAGCACCCAGACCTGCGGGAGAATCCCGCAGGTGCTGATGCATCTGCCGGAGCAGGCTTTCGCGCTGCCCGGCATTTGCGTGAGGGAAACAACGGGGCACATGGCTAGAAACGGTAGCCGACGCCCACGCCGATCAGCCACGGGTTGATATCCACGTCGGCGCGGATGCCGCTCGGGCTGAATTTGGCGGTGGTGCTGATGAATACTTTCTTTACGTCAAGGTTGAAATACCAATTGTCCTTGATCGGAATGTCCACACCGGCCTGCAGGGCGCCGCCGAAGCTGTCGTCGTATTTCACGTCCGTCAGCGCGCCGGCTTTTTCATTGTAGAAATGCGTGTAGTTGATACCGGCGCCGATATAGGGCTTGCCAACCGGACATTGGGTGAAATGGTACTGCAAGGTCAGCGTCGGCGGCAGCAGCCAGGACGAGCCGGCATCCACGCCGCCCTTGGTCTTTACGTCATGCGGAGTGACGGCGGCGATGAGCTCGGCGGCGATATTGGGGGTGAAGAAATAGCTGAAGTCTACTTCCGGCACCAAGCTGTTATCGACCTTTACCTTATCAGCGATGTTCATGGTGCTGCTTTCCTGCGGCACCACGCCCAAAGCGCGGGCGCGGACCATGAATTTCCCGTCCGCCTGGTCGGCAGCAAGGGCAGGTGCGGCAATCGCAAACGCGCTGACGGCCGTAAGCAGTATCTTTTTCATTATCGTCTCCTATCAATGGTGTTGCGTGGTTGGATCCTTTGATAGTTAGCCCTGAAGGGGTGGAGGGGCCTTGATTTGTGTCAATCTATTGGGAAAGGACGGTGTTATAGTAAAAATGTCACACTTAAGGAGCGATTATGCCGATTGAAAATCACAGCTTACTTCAAGAATTTCCTGAATTCCGCGAACAGATTCACCGCCTTAAGCAGGGGGATGCGCATTTCGCCCGCCTGTTTTCCGAATACGATGCCGCGCAGCACGCCGTGCACCGGATTGAAACCGGCGCGGAAGCGGCCGGCGATGAGCGCCTGGAAGCGCTCAAGAAAACGCGCCTGCGGCTGAAGGATGAGCTGTTTGCGCTGCTAAGCAAAGCGGCGTAATTGCATGTTTTTTTAACTGTCGTCCTCGGGCGATGCTTAGCATCGATCCGGGGACCCATCTCTCGGCTGGCGCAAGCGGAGAGATGGGTCCCCGGTTCTGCCCTGCGGGCAGCCCGAGGACGACAATACACGGATCAGGCGTCCTCGTCGTCGCGCAGGATGCGGTAGGGCGCGCCGTCCAGATCTTCGAACTGGCCGTTTTTCATGGCCCAGAAGAAAGCCAGCAGGCCGCATGCGCCGAGGGTGAGAGCGATGGGGATCAGGTAGAGCAGCACGTTCATGGCAGTTCGTCCTTCATGGCATTTAAGCGCATGGCATTGGCAATCACCACCAGCGAGGAGCTGGACATGGCGATGGCGGCCACCAGCGGCGTGACCATCCCCGCTACCGCCATCGGGATGGCGATCAAATTATAGGCAATCGCCAGTTGGAAATTCTCTTTCACCAGTTTCTGCGCAAAAATGGCGGTGCGCCAGGCATTGATCACAGGCCGCAAGGTTTTGCCCTGAAAAACAATGTCGGCAGCGTTCTGCGTGATGTCGATGGCGCTGGTGGGGGACATGGAAATGCTGGCGGAGGCAAGGGAAGGGGCGTCGTTCAGCCCGTCGCCCACCATCAGCACCTGCGCGCCGCTGTTTTTAAGGGCGGCGATACGCTCGGTTTTTTCCACCGGGGTCAGGCTGTGCTCGGCCTGCTCGATGCCGGTTTGCGCGGCGATCTCGGCCACGGCCTGCGCGCGGTCGCCGGAGAGGAGGAGGGTATGGATGCCATTTTGTTTTAAATTGGCGATCACCTTCGCCGCGTCCTCGCGCAAACGGTCGGCAAAGGTGAAGCGGATGGGGGGCTGGCCTTCCACCGCCAGCCATAGCTCCGGCGATGGGTCATCCATTGCCTGCGCCATGCCGCACCAACTGCGCCTGCCAAGGCGGAGGCGGGTGCCGTCCATGACCGCTTCCAGCCCGTGGCCGGGGGTTTCTTCGGCTTGCATTGGAAGCAGCGGCCCGGTCCAGGCGCGGGTGATGGCTTGCGAAAGCGGATGCTTGCTGTGGGCGGCGAGGGAGGCGGCGAGTTGTAATTGTTCCGGGGGATATGATTCCGGGTGCAGAAGCTCCGGCTGGCCCAGCGTAAGGGTGCCGGTTTTGTCGAAGACGGCGTGGGTGATGACGGCGAGGCGCTCCAGGGCGCTGCCGGATTTAAGCAGGATGCCGCGCTTCATCAGCCGCCCGCTGGCAAGCACCTGCACCACCGGCACGGCAAGGCCAAGCGCGCAGGGGCAGGTGATGATGAGGACGGTGGCGGCGTATAGCAGTGCCACCTGCCAGGGGGCAGAGCCAAACAGCATCCAGCCTATAAAGGTGACGGCGGCGAGCGTGTGCACGGCGGGGGTGTACCAGCCGGAGATGCGGTCGGCGAGGGTGACGTAATGCGCCTGCGACTGTTCGGCTACTTCCATGAGCCGAATGATATCGGCAATCAGCGAGCGCTCGCCGGCGCGGGTGATGCGGATTTTCAGCGGCGCGCTGATATTGACGGTGCCGGCGTATACATCGCTGCCGGTGAGCGCCGGACGGGGCAGGGTTTCGCCGGTGATCAGGCTGGTGTCGATTTCGGAAGCACCTTCAATCACCTCACCGTCAGCGCTGATTTTCTCGCCCATGGCGACTAAGAGGGTCATGCCTTCCTTAAGGTCGGACATGGGGAGGGTTTCCGGGCGCCCGTCTTCGCGCAGGATGGTGGCGGTGCCGGTCATGAGTTTCAGCAAATCATGTGCGGCGTTGCGGGCGCGGCCGCGCGCGCGGGCTTCCAGGTAGCGCCCGATCAGGAGGAAGAACAGCAGCATCACGCCGGAATCGAAATAGGCGTGCAGGCCGTGCGTAAGGGTTTCAAACAGGCTCATCAGCGTGGCGAGGATGACGGCCACTGAAATCGGCACGTCCATGTTGGTGCGGCGTTCTTTAAGGGCGCTCCAGGCGGAGCGGTAGAATGGCATGCCGCAATAGGCGATGGCGGGGATGGCGATCAGCGCCTGAATCCACTGGAACATATTGCGGGTGGCAGCGCCCATTTCCACCGTGTCGGCGCTCCACATCGGCACCGAGAACAGCATCAGATTGCCGCTGGCGAACCCGGCGACGGCGAGGGTGCGCAGCAAGGTTTTTTCTTCGCGCTTTTCCTGCGTCTCAGCCGTTTCGGGGTCGAACGGCACGGCGCGGTAGCCCATGGAGTTAATGAGGTCGATGAATTGCGTGCCCAGCGACTTATCGCCGCTCCAGCCAAGGCTTAAGCGGCGGGTGGAGAGGTTAAGGCGGGCTTCATCGACAGCGGGCTGTTTGCGCAGCGCGGTTTCAATGGCGGCGACGCAGGAAGGGCAATGCATTCCGTCCACCAGCAGATTGAGGCGGAAATGCCGGTTCGGTTCTTCGAGGATGAAAGGGATGGTGGTCATGGAATTACGTTTATCATCGTCATCCCGGCGCAGGCCGGGATCCATGTCTATTCTCTGTTATCACGCAAAAGGCATGGCATGGGTCCCGGCCTGCGCCGGGATGACAGTTTCTGAAATCGTGTAGGATTGGCATGGCAATTATATAGGTAGCTAATCACGGCACGACAATGCGTTTGGCTTGCTGGTATTGCTTGCCGTCGGCTTCGGCGTAAATGCGCACCTCCCACAGGCCGGGGGCGGGGAGGGTGACGGGAGTGGGCTTGCCGTTGGCAATTGCCATATCCATGTCCAGCGCAGCTTGGGTGGGGCGGGAGAAATGGGCTGTGAGCTTGCTGGCGGTAATCGGTTTTCCGTGCGCGTCGGTGAGGGTGACCTGCAAGGCGCCCGCGCCGGGCTGTTGGCCGTCCTGCCAGCGAATAGCGGCGTTCCAGCCGAGGGATTCCTGCTGCTGCTCGGCGGCGATGATTTTGTTGTAGGCGACGCCTTTTTCATACGGGTGGTCCGTGACGGTGCCGGTCTGGCTGCGCACGGCCAGCGTGGCCATGGTGCCGTCCACGGCAGCGATGACGAGGAAGAAAAGGACGAAATACCAGGGGATAAGCCGGTCGTTTTTGTGCAGGGTGGCGCTCATTTGGCCTCGCTCATGAAAATGCTTTGCTTGCGGCTGATGTTACCATCGGCGTCGGTGATGATGAAATAAATATCGCGCCGCGCCTCCGCCTGCTTAGGCGCGCTCACGAAGGCGCGGAAATGGCCGACGCTATCGGCCAGCACCGGCAGTTGCGACAGGCTGGCGTCGCCGTTGCCCTGGATGCGCAAATGTGCGCCGTCCACGCCTTCGATCTGAATGGTGAAGTCGCGGTCTTCGTGGCGTTTGTTCATCACGGTGAGCGTGTAGCCGTTGCGCACAGAACCGTCGGAGAGGGTGACGGCGAGCGGGTTGCGGTCGTGCAGCACGTTCAGGTCAAGCGGGGCGCGGGTGAGGAGGGTGTAGAGCATCAGGCAGCCGACGGCGCTGAGGATGAAGCTGTACCAAATGGTGCGCGGGCGGAGCCATTGCAGGCGGGCTTGCGTGCCTTCCTCGCGGGCGCGTTCGGTGTCGTAGCGAATCAGGCCCTTGGGCAGGCCGATTTTTTCCATCACGTTGTTGCAGGCGTCCACGCACAGGCCGCAGGCGATGCATTCCAGCTGCAGGCCGTTGCGGATGTCGATGCCCATCGGGCAGACCACCACGCAGGAATCGCAGTCGATGCAATGGCCGCGCCCGTCCCAGGAACTGCCCGCCTTGTGCTTGCCGCGCGGCTCGCCGCGTTTTTCATCATAGGCGATAATCAGCGTGTCCTTGTCGAACATGCCGGACTGGAAGCGCGAATAGGGGCACATATAGGTGCAGACCTGCTCGCGCGCGTAGCCGGCCATGAGATAAGTGGAGAAGGTGAGGCCGAGAATCCAGCCGGCGACGCTCATGGGCACCTGCGCATGGATGATCTGGTCGAGCAGGGTGGGGGCGTCGTTGAAATAGAATACCCACGCGCCGCCGGTGCACAGGCCAATCAGAATCCAGATGATGTGCGTTGCGCCCTTTTTCCATATTTTCTCAAATGATATAGGCGATTCATCAAGTTTCTTGCGAGCATTGCGGTCACCCTGAATGATGCGCTCGACCCAGACGAACAGATCTGTCCAGACGGTTTGCGGGCAGGCATAACCGCACCAGACGCGCCCGAACAGGGAGGTGACGAAGAACAGGCTCACTGCGGCGAGGATTAATATGCCGGTGAGGTAATAGACTTCCTGCGGCCAGATTTCGATGCCGAAAAAGTAGGCGCGCGTATGCGGGATGTCGATGAGGATGGCTTGGTCGGGGGCGCTCGGGCCGCGATTCCAGCGCAGCCACGGGGCGCAGTAGTAAATCCCGAGCAGCACCACCATTGCGATCCATTTGAGTTTGCGGAACTTGCCCCAGACGCGTTTGGGGTAGATGGTGCGTTGCTTGGCGAAGAGTTGCATTATATTAACCAGTCAGGGATTGCATGAAATGCTGCACGTCCTGCTTGAGGATGATGCAGGTGTCGGAAAGGGTGGCGGAGGAATCGTTGACGCTTTGCGCCGAGCTTTGCGTGGTCTGCGCCGACTGGGCAATGGATTTCACCGCTTCGGCGAAGGATTGCACCGTGCCGGAAGTGCGCTGCAGATTGCTGGAGATTTCCAGCGTGGTGGCGTTCTGCTCCTCGATGGCGGCGGCGATGATGGAGGAGGCCTCGTTCACCTTGCCGATCTTGTCGATGATCGATTGCAGCACGGTATTGGCTTCGCCTACATCCTCGCGGACTTTTTTAATTACCTGATCCACCTCGCCGGTGGCATCGGAAGTGCGGTGGGCCAGCTCTTTCACCTCGGCGGCGACCACGGTGAAGCCCTTGCCGGCATCGCCGGCGCGCGCCGCCTCGATGGTGGCGTTAAGGGAGAGCAGGTTGACCTGCTCGGCGATGGAATTAATCATCTCCGCGATCTGGCCGATCTTGGCGGTGCTATCCTCCAGCGCCGAAAGCGTCTGGCTGGCGCGGGTGCTTTCTTCGGTGGTGGCGGTGGCGAGCGTGTTGAGATGGCGGATCTGGGTGCTGATTTCCTTGACCGCGGCAGTCATTTCCTCCATGGCGGCGGCAATGTTGGAGACGGTGCCGGTGGTTTGCTGCGAAGAGGAGGAGAGGGTGTCCGCCTCACTGCTGCTTTTAGAGGAAACAAGGTTGAGAGCGTGGCTGGTGTTGATCAGCTCATGCGTGGCCGCTTCCAGCCGGTTGATGGTGGCCATGACGCTGGCTTCCAGCTTCTGCCCGGCGGCCTGCGAATTGCGCACGAGGTTGGCGCGCACTTCATCGGCGGAGTTGTTGAGGCTGCTGGCGCCGCGCTGCCAGGCGCCGTTTAAGCCTTTCAGCAGGATTTTGCGGTAGAACAGGCCTTTGGCGGCGTGTTCGGCGCTGGCGCT
>CAYPEF010000037.1:0-14946 GCA_964409675.1 uncultured Rickettsiales bacterium
GCTTTTGCCTGGTTAACTCCGAACGCGCCGGAATCTCCCTTCCGGCGCGTTTTTTTATAAATTATCGGTATTTTCTCAAGCAGCCAATATCGCTTGAGAATTTACCCCTTGCTTCCTGACTGCAGAAAACTGGTCGGGCCTTTGTCGATCTCTGCCTGTTGAGCAGCTAAACGACCACCCCTACCTCTATTTCAGCCGCCAAGCCTCCGCCCCCAGCGGCGCTGCCCGCTAAAACCCGGGTAATCCCTTTATTTCCGCTTGCCTTTTGGCCGCGTTACCCCTAATTCCTATTCCTCGCCTTTTGAGGAGTGGCTGGGTAGCTCAGTCGGTAGAGCGCAGGACTCATAAGCCTAAGGTCGCCGGTTCGATCCCGGCCCCAGCCACCAATTAAATCAGCAGCTTATAAAAAAACTTCTGCCTCTTCACATGCTTAGTTTGGCGTAATTTTGGCGCGAGTGCGGAATTTATTTTTTCGCGCTGGGCGTCCTTCTTGGAATGGGCATAACGCATAGCGGTGGAAATATTGGTATGGCCCCTGACATGCTGCAGGAAACACATTTCTCAGGTTTTCCGGTAAATTCAGGCAGCAATGCACCATCGCTTTTTTACAATAATTTCACCAGGCTCCAGTGCGATTTTCGGCCTGGATCCAGAATCAGCTACTCTATCTAGAAGCCCCATTCGCTGGTTTATCACGGTTTATTTTTTCCAATGCTTGCGCTATATAATTAGCTCTCGTATCCCTTCTCTGGGCATTAGCATCTGCTTCTGCAGATGCTTTGGCTGTTTCGCGCTCCCTGGCAATATTACGACCAAATCGCTCTAAGTTTAATAAATAACTTTTTTCTTGCCATATATCTAAAAGCTCTTTCAGCGCACCATAATTTTCTATGAGGCGTTCCTGCCCTTTAGTAAGAGGACTTTCATCGCCTGATGTTTTAGCGGCTGCAATTTCATTGGCTTTTTCTTCTAATTGCTTAAAATAGCCCTTTAAGACATTTAAAAATTGTTCAGTGCCGCTGAATTCGAAATTGACTTCACCAGACATATTTCTAGGGTTATCACGATGAAATATTTGTGGATTTTCATAGTTCACTTGAGATTGTACTCGTCTCATCGCTATAATAGCTCGCTTTTGGCTATCCCAAAATGGTCCTAAATTTTTATAATACTCATCATCAGTTGCCGCGATAATGGTTTCCATTCGCGCACCAAATTTACGGTGAAACTCATCCACAGCCGCACGATATTCGTTATTTCTAGTTTCTAAGTCCTGAGCCATATAATCCTCCTAATGCCAAGGATAATTAACATAAAATTAATTTCTGCAGTGTCAATTTTAATTTTTGGCATTATAAGACAAGTCAAATCACCTCTCCTTGCTACTTTTATCCATATGTTTCAGCCCGGTTTTGATATACGGGCGTCCGCAGTCAGCGTCAAAAGGCAGCCAATGTATTGTCCGACAATCACTGTCATAATATAGCCCCCGCAGACTTAGAACGATCCACGTAAACTAATCTTACAAATAATATTATTTGCAGATGCTTCCGAAATTATACAGGCAAATTTATCATGGATATAACCTCCAAATCTGCAGCCATGCAATGCGCTCTCTATCAAGCATTGCCGCTTGAATCCCTTGAAAATAAGGGAAATTATGGGTATTCTGCAGATTATGGGTATTTTAGGCGCATTTTTGGAACGTCTTGCCGGCGCGGTTGGCGAACCCGGCATGGGTGCGGCCATACGCGCCAATCTGGATGATCTCGGACAAGGCATCACCACCGCCGTCGCAGGCATGACCGCCGGTCAGCTGGCGGCAACCACGGCGCTGCCCGCACTGGCGGCCAGTAATCCGGTTTCCATATCGCCCGCAGAGCTGTGCACCCCTTCTATCCAGGCTTTTTCCAGCTCCGTCGCCCAGCAGCTTCCCGCGCCGCAGCGCTCGGAAGGCATGAGCCGCGGACGGGCATAGCCTTACTTAAATTATACAGTCACTCATAAAATTCGTCATTCCCCGAATCGCGTAGCGATTATAGGGGAATCCAGCGGAGGATGCGGCATGGATCGCCTTATAATTTTCCTGCGGAAAATTCAGGCGATGACGAATTTTTGTATGGAATGACTATAACTCCCCCGCTTCCAGCAGCAGCCCTTGCCGTTTGCGGTGCATCAGCGCCTCACGGTGAACGATATAGAGCGAGCTTCCCATGATGATCAGCGCCCCCGTCACCGTCGGCCCGTCGAGCGTTTCGCCGAAGAACGCGTAGGCCAGCGCCGCCGTGAACACCAGCCGGGTGAAGTCGAACGGCAGCAGCACCACCATATCGGCATGGCGGTAGGCGCGCGTGAGCATTAAATGCATGGCGGTGGAAAACCCGGCGATCAGCGAAACCAGCCCCAGCTCACGCAGGCTCACCGCCTGCCAGTGATAGAGGCCGAGCGGCGCAGAAAGCGGCGTCATGTAAAGCGTCATGAACAGCACGATGGTCTCCGGCGCTTCGGTGCGGGTGAGCGTTTTCACCACCGTGCCGGAAAGCGCCATCAATAGCGAGGTAAACAGCACGATCCCGGCGGAATAGCCGAGCATCGTGGTGCCGGGGCGGATGATCACCAGCACGCCGACGAACCCCGCCGCCACGGCGAGCCAGCGGCGCCAGCCCGCCTGCTCCTTTAAAATCAGCATGGCAAGAATGGTGGCGAAAATCGGCGTGGTGAAGCTGAGCGCCGTGGCGAGGTTGAGCGGCATCAGCGTGAGGCCGTAAAACCATAATTCCATGGCCACGAAGCCGATGGAGGCGCGCCAGAAATGCGCCGCCGGCCTTTTTGTATGCAGCACGTGTTTACCATCGCGCCGCGCCAGCACCCACAGCACGATCATGCATAGGCTGGCAATATTGCGCAAAAACACCATCTGCGGCGCCGGCATTTCCTGCGCCAGCGCGCGAATGGCGGTGTTCATGGAGGCCGAGCAGAACATGCTCAGCACCATCAGCGCAATGCCGGTAAGGACGGAGGGGCGTTTTGAGGGATGGATTGGCATGGAGAAATCAGCTAAGTTCATAGCATACGCTGAAAACCCGCTTTGACAAGCCATGCCTGCATCTAAAAAAACCTCCCCCCTCCCGCCCGACACGAAAGCGCAGAAAAACTGGCTGGAGGAAACGCGCGCCCACCATGCCGCCGCTTTCCGCAAAACCGGCGACGTGCATGCGTATCTGCATGCCTTAAGCGCCGATCTGGACGCGCTGATCGCCCACATCGCGCAGGCGCATATCGGCAAGGATATCTGCATCATCGCCTGCGGCGGCTACGGGCGGAAGGAAATGTTTCTCTATTCCGACATCGACCTGCTGTTCCTCCACCATAATGATACGGACGCTGCCGCCCTCGCCCCGCTCACCGACGCGCTGCTTTATGCGCTGTGGGATTTGGGCTTCAAGATCGGCCACGCCGTGCGCAGCCTGGAAGACACGCTCGCCCGCGCCCGAGAAGACTGTACCATCCGCACCTCCCTGCTGGACATGCGCCCGGTCTGCGGCGACGCCGCGCTGTTTACACATCTGCATGACCGCCTCTGGAGCGAGGTGATCGAGTCCGACCAGTCCGGCTTCATCGACGCCAAGCTCGCCGAGCGCGACGCGCGGCACGAACGTTTCGGCGGCTCACGCTACCTGCTGGAGCCGAACCTGAAAGACGGCAAGGGGGGCCTGCGCGATCTGCAAACCCTCTACTGGCTCGCCCGTCATGCCTATGGCATTGAAGGCGTGCAGGCGCTGGTGGAGATGCAATTGCTATCCGAGAGCGAATACCAGACCTACCGCGAATCCTACAGTTTCCTTTGCACGCTTCGCGCGCACCTGCACCTCTGCGCGGCCAAGCCCGAGGAGCGCATGACCTTCGACCTCCAGCCGCAGCTCGCCGCCCGCCTCGGCTACCGCGCGAAGGAGCCGCACAAGGCAGTGGAGAAAATGATGAAGCGTTACTTCACCACCGCAGCCACGGTGGGAAGCCTGACGCGCATCGTCTGCGCACTCTTGGAGGAAGAAAAAAAACGCAAGCCCACCCTCCCCCTCGGCTGGGTGCTGCATTACCCGTGGCGCTTGAGCGGCTTCACGCTGGATGTGCAGCGCCTGAACGTCTGGACGGAAGATGAATTCGAGCGCGACCCGGTGCGCATGCTGGAGCTGTTCCATGTCGCGCAGGAACACCAGCTGGATATCCACCCCCACGCGCTGCGCCTGGTGGCGCGCAGCCTGCACCTGGTGGACGATGCCTTCCGGCGCAACAAGCAGGCCA
This sequence comes from uncultured Rickettsiales bacterium, assembly GCA_964409675.1. Taxonomy (GTDB): domain Bacteria; phylum Pseudomonadota; class Alphaproteobacteria; order Rickettsiales; family SXRF01; genus CAYMDD01. The sequence continues at coordinate 4,303 of CAYPEF010000037.1, forward strand.
ACGATATCTTCCTCTCCATCCTCACCTCCCGCCAGGGCCCGGAGCTGACCATGCGGCGCATGAACGAGGTGGGGCTGCTCGGCGCGTTCATCCCCGATTTCGGGCGCATCAATGGGCAGATGCAGTTCAACATGTATCATATCTACACGGTGGACGAGCATATCATCGTGGCGCTCGGCATCCTGCGCGAGATCGAGCGCGGACGCCTGCGCGCCGAGCTGCCGCTCGCCACCGACCTCTCGCACCGCATCCATTCCAAGCGCGTGCTCTACCTTGCGCTGTTCTGCCACGACATCGCCAAGGGCCGCGAGGCGGACCATTCCGACGAGGGCGAGAAAGTCGCGACGCAACTGGCAAAGCGCTTCGGCTTCAGCCGCGAGGAAGTCACCACCGCCGGCTGGCTGGTAAAAAACCATCTCATCCTCACCCACACCGCCTTCAAGCGCGACCTGAACGACCCAAAAACCTTACGCGATCTGGTGGATTCCGTGCAAACGGTAGAGCGCCTGCGCCTGCTTTTAGTGCTGACGGTGGCCGACATCCGCGCCGTCGGCCCCGGCGTATGGAATGCCTGGAAGGGCACGCTCCTGCGCGAGCTCTACACCCGCGCCGAGCGCCTCATCCGCACCGGCCACGCCGAGGAGCCGCGCGAATATACCCGCCGCCTCAAGCAGGATTTGCACGTGATGCTGCCACACCTGCCGCGCCACGTGGTGGAGGATTATTTAGAGCAAAGCCCGCCCGCCCTGCTCGGCTCCTACCCGCCCGCCACGCATGCAAAACTCGTGGAAATCATCCGCGAGGTGGAAGAAGGCGCGCCGATTGCCATGGATGCCAGCCACGATTTAAAGCGCGGCATCAGCGAAATCCGCCTCTGCACGCACGACCAGCCGACGCTGTTCGCCAAGCTCGCCGGAGCATTTTCGCTGGCGGGAGCAAGCATCCGCAGCGCGCAGGGCTTCACGCTGGAGGGCGGCCTCGCCATCGACATTTTCCAGGTGCAAAGCGCAGACGCCACCGCCTTCGACCGACCCGACCGGCTGGCGCGCCTAAGCGTCAAGCTGGAACAGGCCATCGAAGGCACGCTGCATATTGAAGAAGGACTGAGCGCGCTGAAGCCCTCCTATCCCCAGCGCCGCGATGCGCTGAAAGTCAGCGGCGAGGTATTTGTTGAAAACAACGCCAGCAACGTCCACACCGTCATCGAAGTCACCGCGCATGACCGCCCCGGCCTGCTACACGACATCGCCTGCGCCCTCAACAAGCTCAAACTCACCATCGCCAGCGCACACATCTCCACCTACGGCGAGCAGGCCGTGGACGTGTTCTATGTGAAAGACGCGTTCGGCATGAAGATCGTCCATGAAAAAATGCTGGAGAATGTGCGGAGGTGCTTGCTGGAAGCGGTAGAGGAATAACGTTTACTCATGCCTGCGCCAGCACACCGCATTTACGGTATATCCCCTACCCGTCGTCCTCGGCAATGCGTAGCACTGTCCGGGGACCCATCTCTCCGCTTGCGCCCGCTGAGAGATGGGTCCCCGGACGCCCCTGCGGGTCACCGAGGACGACAGCGTAATTTTATCCCTTCCGGCCCCGTTCTTTCCCTGTATCTTCGCTTTCATTGAGCGCTCAATAAAGCGCAGTGGAGCGGAAGCACCCCACTGCCACGGGGAACGGGTGAAGCGACGGCCCAAACCATCGCAAGCCCAAGCGTTGAACACAAAACCTCGCGCCCGTTATACTTCCTAAGGCCATGGCCTGATTACCCTTTCCTACTCCCCCCGCCTGCGGGGGGATTTAGGAGGGGAACCTGTCTCTCCTTTTGGGAGAATATAAAGATTCTTTCCCGCTTCACGTATCGAATGCGCGGAGAGATTCCCTCCCCCTTCCCCTCCCGCAAGCGGGGCGCCCGGCCAGGGAGGGGTGATTATCCGCCCTCCCTGCATAAGCAGGCATGAGGGCGATTCGCGCTGGTATATTGCCCCTCCCCGGAAAGCATGCTAATTCCCTCCCATGCAACACCCTAACCCCCACATGCAGCTTGCCCTCACTCGTGCCCATGAAGCGGCGGCGGCGGGGGAAGTGCCCGTCGGCGCGGTGATCGTGCGCGCGGACGGCACGCTGCTTTCCGCCCGGCGCAATGAAACCATGCAGCGCCACGACCCCACCGCCCATGCCGAGCTGCTGGCCATCCGCGAGGCCTGCGAAAAAACACACAACATGCGCCTGGACGAGTGCGACCTCTACGTCACGCTGGAGCCCTGCCCGATGTGCGCCGCCGCCATCTCCTTCGCCCGCATCCGCCGCCTCTATTTCGGCGCGCAAGACCCCAAGGGCGGCGGCGTGGAACACGGCGCGCGCGTATTCTCGCACGCCACCTGCCACTGGAGGCCGGAAGTCATCGGCGGCATTCGCGAAAGCGAATGCGCGGAGGTGATGCGGGCGTTTTTTCAAGAGCGGCGGTAAAAACTTCTCTCCCCTATGGGATCAACTTCTCCTCTCCCACAAGGGGAGAGAGAACTATCACGGAGTGCGCCGCTCATACACCTTCCCCACCTTCCCCTCAAACACCTTCTTCCACTCCGGCGACACCTCGAAATAGATCAGCGATTGCGGGATATAGCGCGGCATCAGCGCCACGCGCAGGTCGTATTGCCGCACTAGCTCCGGCTGGTTGCCGATGCGGTTATAGGCGTTGATTACCTCCGGCGGATAGGCGGTATCGGCGCGGCCATCGATCAGGATTTTCAGTGAATCCCGCGCGGCGAAAATCAGGTAGCCGCCGAAATTCCAGTGATTATAAACATGCGCGCCGGGATAATGCTCCGCCAGATAGGCAATTTCCTCGCGCGGGAAAATATCTCCCGGAATCTCCGGAGCGCCGCCGAAGCGCAGGCGCAGTGCCGGTGGGCTGGCTGCGATACATGCCGCCACCACGGCCATCCCAACCATGCGGGCGCGCGCACGCCGCCAGCCTGCGCATACGGACATCCCCGCTTCTCGCCGCCGCTGGGCCTGCGCAAGCGGCGCGGCGCTGTGGCGTATCCATTCAGTCAGGCTGAGCGTAAGCCACGGCAGCGAGGCCAGCAGGAAAAAGCCGAAATGCCGGATCTGGCTAAGCCCGAGCACCAGAAACAGCGCCGCCAGCATTTTAAAGCGCACCGGAATGGCGCGGCTGCGCCAGTTGCCGAGCAGCAGGCACACGAGCAGATAGGCAGAGCTGACCGGGTCGCGCCCGAAGCCGTAGGGCTGCCATTCGGTTACACTTCCTTTCGCCGCCCCTCCTACCGAACGCCATACGCCTTCCAGCGCATATACCCCATACGGGTTTACCAGCATCATTGCCGCTCCAATCAGCAATAACAGCGCATAGCGCCGGAACAACGCCTTTTCCTTCTCCCACCACGCCGCGCCCGCATAGATACCGGCCAGCAGGAAATAAAGTAAAAACCCGCCATGCATATTCACCCATGCCACCATCAGCAGCGCCGCAAGCAGGAGATGCAGGCGCGTATGTTTTTCCCGCATCGCTTCCAGCAGGTTCCACAGCATCAGGAAAAGCAGCAGGCTCACCGCCTGCGGCGCTACGCAGAGCGCGAAATCGAGCGGCGCTTCGAAGGTGAGCAACGCCACACCCACTACAAATACCCCGGCCAGAGTTGTAATCCGTCCGGCTCCTGCTTTCACGCACAACCGCGCCAATAGCGCCAGCATGCTACCGCCCAGCAGCACCGTCAGCCCGATCAGCGGCGCAAAACCGCCCGCCTGATAGAGCGCGCTCGCCAGCACATCCCACAGCCAGGAAAGATCGTACCATTTCGTCCCCCCGGCGGTGAAGGACCATACATCATGGGCGGGAAGCGCGCCCTGTGCGCGGATCAGGTCGCCCGCCGCCAGGTGCCAGCCAAGGTCATGGTGGCGCAGGAACACTCCCGCCAGAATAAAATATAAAAGGCATGCCGCGCCGAATACCCCTGTCACCAACGGGTCCGGCGCGCGCTTCACGGCAGTTACGCCCTCAGGATCGAGCGCCCGGCATACGCGCCGGCGCGGCCCAGCTCTTCTTCAATGCGGATCAGCTCATTATACTTGGCCAGCCGGTCCGAGCGCGAGAGCGAGCCGGTTTTGATCTGCCCGCAATTGGTGGCGACCGCGAGGTGCGCAATCGTCGCGTCCTCGGTTTCGCCGGAGCGGTGGGAAAGCACGGCCTTGTAGCCGGCGTTATGCGCCATCTGCACCGCTTCCAGCGTCTCCGACAGCGTGCCGATCTGGTTGACTTTCACCAGCAGCGCATTGGCCAGCCCCTCATCGATGCCTTTGCGCAGGATATTGGGGTTGGTGACGAACAGATCATCGCCCACCAGCTGCACGCGCCCGCCGAGCAGGTCGGTCATTTCCTTCCAGCCGAGATGGTCGTCCTCCGCCATCGGGTCTTCGATGGAGATGATGGGGTAGCGGCCGATCAGGCTTTCGTAATATTTAAGCAGGCCGCCGCAATCGAGCGTCTTGCCTTCGCCTTCCAGCACGTACTTGCCGTCATGGTAGAATTCGGTGGAGGCGCAGTCGAGGGCGAGCGCCACTTCCTCGCCGGGCTTGTATCCGGCGCCTTCGATGGCTTTCATGATGTAGGAAAGCGCCTCGTCCGAGCTTTTCACGTTCGGGGCAAAGCCGCCTTCGTCGCCGACATTGGTGTTGAGGCTGTCGTCACTCAGGCGCTTCTTTAATTCATGAAACACTTCCGCGCCAATGCGGATAGCGTCGTGCATGCTGGGCGCGCTCAGCGGCATGATCATGAATTCCTGGATATCCACCGCGTTGTCGGCATGGCTGCCGCCGTTGATGATGTTCATCATCGGCACCGGCAGGACGCTGGCGAAGGCGCCGCCGACATAGCGGTAGAGCGGCAGGCGTGCAGACGCGGCGGCAGCCTTGGCGACCGCGAGCGATACGCCGAGGATGGCGTTCGCGCCCAGGCGGCCCTTGTTATTCGTGCCATCCAGCTCGCACATCAGCCGGTCGATTTTCAGCTGCTCGTGCGCATCGAGGCCTAAAATCGCATCGGCGATTTCGTTGTTCACATGCGCGACCGCCTTCTGCACGCCCTTGCCTTTAAAGCGTTTTTTATCGTTATCGCGCAGTTCCAGCGCTTCCAGCGAGCCGGTGGAGGCACCGGAGGGCACACCGGCGCGGCCGCAGGAGCCGTCCTCCAGCTTCACATCGACTTCAACGGTGGGGTTGCCGCGGCTATCGAGAATTTCCCGCGCGCATACATGGGCAATGGCAGTCATGGATACTCCTGGCACTATCAGAAATGTTAGGCGTTACCGCCGATATAAGGAGGCTTAATTAAAAAAAATCAACAAATTTTATCAATGATGGCTGATAAATCGCTGGTCGCGCTTTTGCAGGGCGAAAGTACCCCCGCTCCAGATGGCATATTCGCCCCCCGGCTGCAGGACACTGCTTACATAATCCCCGATCTGCACGCGCACCGGATACAGCTCTGTTTCCCAGCGCTCGCCGGGCGCAAGCGTGATTTCAGTAACGCGACGCATCATTTCCACTTTCATCACGTAAGGCTTTTCATCGAGATTGACGATGACCGTGGCCTGTGCGGCGGAAACGAAGGCGCAGGCAATGGCGAGCGTGAGCGGGACAAGGCGGATATTCATCATAAAACGCATGGATATTTCGACATTATATGCTATGGTAAGGCCAAGCTAAGGCAGAGGCACGTATGACAACATCCGTTCTCACAAACCAGCTAAAAAAGCAACCGGGAAAAGCAAGAAAAAGCGCCCTCCCGGCGGAACGCTGCAACTCGTGCGGCACGCATGCAGACAGCGAGGAAACGCGACGACTTGAGCAGGCCGCCAACGGGCTGGAGCAATGCGTGCTCGGCGTGCTGGAGGCCGAAGCGGGCGCGGTCTATAATGACCCTGAAGCGCTCCATTTCGAGCGGCAGCTGAAAAATATCGCCACCTCTGTGTCATTGGCGCTAGGCGAATATCGCGGTCCGCAGCGCTTCCATAATCATTTCCGGCATGACCCCAATCATTACGAAATCATGCACCCGGTATTTGAACCCGCGCTGCAAACGCTAGTGCATGCTTGCGAGGAAGCGCTGGCCCAGTGCGACCGCATGGTCGGCGTGCGCGATCGCGGCATCGCCCGCCTGCGCGGCGGGCTGGAGCAATGCCTGCGCAGCTTCCTGCACCGCTACGAAGAAACGCTCTGGTAAGCGGCTGTTTTTCAACCGCTCACCAGCAAAACTTAACACTTTATTAAGCCCCCGCATGCTACGCTCGACAGATGCACGCGCGCGTATTACTCCTCTTCCGCCGATTCCACCCCTGTCATGCCGGATTTTCGCTGGTCCAGCTATCCGTGCTGCTGACCATTGCAGGGATGACAGCAGCAGCCCTCATTCCCGGCCCGGAAGCAAATGATTATCTTTCGCGCATGAAGATTTCACATGATCGCATGGCAAAGATCGAGCAGGCCACGCAGAGCTACATGACCACCTACGGCCACCGCCCCTGCCCGGCCGACGCCACGGTGGATGTGGGCAGCCAGTATTTCGGCCGCGAAGCCGCCAACGGCGGCACCTGCACCGGCGGCACCCCGGCAGCGAACTTCTCCGGCGCCGGTGGCAGCGCGAATATTGTGGCGGGCGGCGTGCCGAACGTGGCGCTGGGACTGCCCGACGATTACGCCTTCGACGGCTTCGGCCACCGCGTTACCTACGTGGTGGACAAGCGCGCCACGGATAAAGGCAGCTGTGCAGTGCTACAAGGTGGCGAAACACCTGTCAGCACGTATTACGGTGACGTAGAGATCCGCGATGCGGCGGCAGGCACCCTGATCAGCAACACCATGTGGGCGCTGATCAGCCACGGGCAGGACGCGCACGGCGCTTTCCCCTTGCAGGGTCAAGGCACGGCGGGCGGCTATTCAGTGGCTAACCGTATCCAGACCGGCAATACGGATACGGATACGCTGAAAAACGCTTCCGTCGATTCCAGCTTTGTCACCGCCTTTACCAAAACATTCGTCAAAAAAGAAAAGACCGCAACCTTCGATGATCTCACCTGGTATGCGGAAAACACAAAGAATACTTGCTGCGTGGGGAATATATGCACTATATACGGCTTCCGCACTGACGGCACCAGCGTGAATCAACGCAGCGGAACGCAGGCATTAAAAGGCGATATCAATGGCGACGGCATCAAAGACCTGATCGTGAAAGACCTGAGCGGGGTATATGTCATATTCGGGTCCACCAGCACCTATGCCAATCCGCTTGCCTTAAGCAGTTTGGATGGAACGAACGGCTTCAAGGCCTATATCTCCGGCGCAGGATTATACGGCTATACGGGCGTAGGCGATATCAATGGCGATGGGATTGATGATCTTGCCATAAGCCAGGGTATTTACGTGATCGTCCTGTTTGGCAAAACCAGTGGCTGGACCGCCACCGTTGATGTCAGCGCCGCCGCTAATATCAACGGAACGGCTGGCTTCGCCTTTTATAAAGGCGCCGAAAGCATCGGCAATATGCTGATGTATGTAGCCGATGTAAATGGCGACAGTTATGCCGATATGATCTTCGATAACTACCCTTTAAGCCGGTATTATGTTATTTTCGGTCATGCCAATCCCTGGCATAGCAGCGCCAGCATGGCCGCCGGGCTGGATCCATCCACGCTGACGGACGGAACAAACGGCTTTTACCTGGTAAGCCGGAATGCGGCGAGCACTAATACCTATCCCTATCTTACTGCAGGCGACGTGACGGCGGATGGCATTAATGACCTGCTGATCAGGGAAAGCGGCGTTAATTCCGTGGATGTCGTGTTCGGCCATAGCGGCTCCTGGGCCGGCATCAATGGCAGCACGCTCGGCTCGCTTACCGGTGCGCAGGGCGCTAACCTCACAGGGACCGGAGCCTATTTCGGCATGCGAATGGAGTCGGCGGACATCAACGGTGATGGCGTAAAAGAATTTCTGCTGGATGTTGGGGGTGGAAGCTATGGAACCGTGGCTGGTGCCGGCAGCCTGGTAATCATCCCTCCCGCCAACATTACCTGGGGCAGCACATCCTATGATATCTCCGCCATGGTTGCTGGCGGCACGGCCTACCATATTGATGGAAAGCAGGGGGTTTTATATGGTTTCAGCAATTTTACCACCGGTGATTATAATAATGACGGAATCAACGACATAGCCATCTCGTGCTCCTATTGCACTTCCGATTCACCCTACGGCTCGGTCTATGTGGTTTTCGGACGTAGCGGCGCTCACAGCAATTTCAACCTGGCCACCACCGCCCTGAACGGCACGAACGGATTCCGCATTGACTGCTCCTATGCACAGGATCTTGGTTCGTGCGGTTATTACGGCATGGCAAGCCTGAATATCAATAACGACAGCTTTTCTGATCTCGTCATTTCCTCACCCAACGGCACAGGGGGCGGCGGCTCGCAGTCGGGTTATACCTATGTCGTGTATGGAAAGCAGACCATTGGCGCGGTTAACCCGTTTGCATTGTCTGAGATACAATAGTTTATTGGTAAGCGCATGAAACTAGCTGTAAAAAATACTTCTCAGCATGCCGGCTTCACCCTACTGGAACTCTCCATCGCACTGGCCATCATTGCGCTGGTTACCGCCATGGGCATGTCGGCCGGGAAAGAAATGCTGGAATCCTCCCGCAAAGCGCAGACTGAGCAGAAACTCAACCAGATTGAAAAATCCCTACAGCAATACAGCGAAGTCAACCGCCGCCTGCCCTGCCCGGCGGATGTGACGCTGAGCGAAACCAACGCCAATTTCGGCCTCGAAGCCCTCAACAAGGGAAGCTGCACCGGCGGCACGCCCGCCGCCAATTTTCTTGACGCAACCAATCAGTCCGCGGAAGGCACCGTGCCTGTCAAGACCCTGGGACTTGCCAATGAATTCATGGTTGATGGCTGGGGGCGGCGCATCGCTTATGTCGTTTCGAAAAAAAATACGGAGGCCAATGCTTTTTCCTACTACAATTATACCGATTCGGCGTGCGCAAAAATCATCGTCAAGGACGCCGCCGCCGGCAACCGCACGCAGCATGCGGCGTATGTGCTGATCAGCTTCGGACTCGACGGACACGGCGCTTACCTGCCAAACGGCACGCGCCTGAACAGCGGCAATACAAACGCTTCCTCGCAAACCAACTCGCATTACAGCGCGCTGGGCGTGCCGCTCGCCTACAGCGCTTCTTTCATCCAGAAAGACCCGACGGAAGACCCCGCCAGCAAGGTTAACCGCTTCGACGATATCGTGCGCTTCAAGGAGCGCTGGCAGATGCAGACAAGAGAAGACGCAATAAATTTAGATGCCGGTCCGTGCACTTATGGAACACGTTTTAATGGTGAATATGCCTGGCAATATTCAGGATTCTCGATAGCATCTGGCGATATTAATGGCGACGGCCTGACTGATATTATTATCGGAGGAACAGATTACGTATATGTAGTCTTCGGCAAGCCTGCAGGGCTAGACGCAAGCAATGACTTAAACAATGGCGGAGCATCGATAAACGGCACCTCGGGGTTCCGAATTACCACGGCCGCGTCCAGTACTTATTTCGGTTTTCTGGTGGGAGCCGGCGATATCAATGGAGATGGGTATGATGATATATTAATCGGCGCGCATACAGCAGCCAATAACGGCAGCAATTCGGGCTCGGTATATGTTGTGTTCGGCAAAGCTGGAAGCTGGTCCGCAACACAGGAAGTCAGTACTTTGATGGACGGCACTCATGGATTCCGTCTGGATGGCGAAGCAGTGAATACCTATCTCAGCGGCGGAGGGTACCAGACAACGCGCCTACTGGCAGGCGATATTAATTATGATGGGATAAAAGACCTGATTATTGGCGCACCCAAAATTGATATTGGTGGCCAACTCGGCGCGGTATATGTGGTATTTGGGCGTACCAACGGCTGGCCTTCCACGCAAACGCTGAATACAACCTGGCTTGGCAATGGCGGCGCCACGGCAGTGAATGGCTTTCGCCTGAAACCTGCCAGTGCTTATCAGCCATATTTCGGCGATAGCATTGGCGCAGCTGATATTAACAATGATGGTAAAACCGACCTTGTCATAGGCTGTTATGATGGCTGCTCCGCAGGAGGAGCCGGTCACGTATATGCTGTATTCGGCGCATCTACCGCCAGTTGGACCAATGATCAAACACTTAATAATAGTTTCTTCACGGGAGGATCGGGGACTTCCGGTGTCCGGGGCGTCGATTTTGCCGGCGGCAGCGCCTGGCCGGCTCCTGATTATCTGGGCAGCTCAATTGCCACAGGTGATTTCAACGGGGACGGCATCTCCGATTTCATGGCTGGAGCCATGAGTAAATCACCAACTGGGGGCGCCTATGTAGTATATGGCAAAGCCTCCGGTACATGGCAGGCAAGCCAGGCATTGACCAGCAATTACCTTGGCAACGGCACAGCAAACGCTGTGAATGGTTTTTATTTGCAAGGAGAGAATGTTGCCACCGTCGCTTATGTCGGAATGATAGCCACAGCAGGAGACTTAAACGGCGACGGTATTACTGATATGATTATCAGCGCCCCCTATTCCGGCCCTACA
>CAYPEF010000037.1:15046-17453 GCA_964409675.1 uncultured Rickettsiales bacterium
AGCATTTCCTCCAGATCATGCAGCGGCACCATGCAGGGGCCGTCGGAGGGGGCGTTGTCGGGGTCTTCATGGGTCTCCATGAACAACCCGGCCACGCCTACCGCCACGGCGGCGCGGGCAAGATACGGCACGAATTCGCGCTGACCACCCGACGCGCCGCCAAGCCCGCCCGGCTGCTGCACGCTGTGGGTGGCGTCGAAGATCACCGGGTAGCCGGTGGATGCCATTACCGGCAGGGCACGCATGTCGTTTACCAGCGTGTTGTAGCCGAAGGAGACGCCGCGCTCGGTGAGCAGGATGTTGGTGTTGCCGAAGGATTCCACCTTCTGCGCCACGTTCTTCATGTCCCATGGCGCCAGGAACTGGCCTTTCTTTACATTCACCACCCGGCCCGTGCGGGCGGCGGCGGCGAGCAAATCGGTCTGGCGGCACAGGAAGGCGGGGATTTGCAGCACATCCACCACCTCGCCCGCGATGGCGCATTGCTCCTCGTTATGCACGTCGGTGAGCACCGGCACGCCGAAGCGCTCGCGGATTTCGGCGAACACCGGTAGCGCCATATTCAGCCCCAGTCCGCGCTGGGCGGAGGCGCTGGTGCGGTTGGCCTTATCGAAGGACGTCTTGAAAATCAGCCCGATATCAAGGCGATGGGCGATAATAGTCAGCCATTCCGCCATTTTCAGCGCATGCTCGCGCGATTCCATCTGGCACGGCCCGGCGATCAGCACGAATGGCAGGTCGTTGCCGATGGTCAGGTGCTGCACGGGAACATGGTGATGCCGGTGGGGACTTGCTGCGTTCATGGTTTTCCTTTATATTACGCGGGTTTTAACGATGAAAGATGCGAAAGTCCGCCCCATGCCACCGCTGAATCCGCCTCAGCAAACCCCATCCCCGGGGGAATTGCAAGCCCTTGTAAGCAACATCCCGGCGAAGATGGAAGAAGAACTGACCCGCGCGCGCAGCGCCGCGCGGCTGGCCAACGGCATCGCCATCCTTTCGGGGCTGGCCACGCTCGGCCTTGCCGCCGCCGCTGTCACCCTCGCCTCCCCACTTGCCGCCGGCCTCGCTGCCGCCAGCGCGGGCGCGGCGGGCGTGGTCAGCGTCGGCTTCGGTATGCTCAGCTGGCGCAATAATGAGCGCCTGCATGAGGATGAAGAAGCCATCCGCAATTTCGGCAAAACCATTGCCAAGCCCGAAACGCAAGCCGCGCTGGCCAATGCGGTGCAGGCGATGGTGGAGAATAACGCGCCGGAGCAGACGGCGTGGCAAGATAGAGTAGATATGCCTGCATCAAACGCTTTGAAATTGAGATAAGTCGTTCATATCACCGATGATAAATAAAAAAACCGTGCTAATTTTAGGAGCTGGTGCAAGTGTAGACCTTGGGTATCCTACAGGAACAGGTTTAATTGAATTAATCCACTCTCATAGAACAACGCCTTTTAAAAATTCTAACGATCCAAATGAACCAAGTTATTATCTCGAAGAAAATTTTGAAGATTTTTATAATGTATTTTCTAAAGTCCCAATTTTAAACATTGATAGCTATCTTAGAGATAACCCTCGACATGAGACCAGTGGCAAGCAGTTAATTGTTTATGCACTTTTATTAAATGAAAATCCCATAGAAGCGAGGATGGAAAGCTTCATAAAGTTAAGACAAACCTCATCGTGGCTCCTTTATCTCTATAATGCCATTATTCGCGGATGCTATAATGATGGTGAAGTATTAAAATCACTAAGCAATATACAAATAATCACCTTTAATTATGATGTCTCAGTAGAAGCATTTTTTCTAAATCAATTTTCTCGGCAAGAACGTTTTGAAAAAATTGCAACTGAATTAATGGAACGTCTAACAATAATACATATATACGGACAATTATATTATCTTAATGATGAAAAAGGAAAATGGTCTCTTTCAAAGTATGCTATATATCAAAAACAGAAAGGCAGAGGCCCTTTGTCGGACAATGCTTTAATTAACTATCAAACCTATCAAAGAGCCATTGCATGCGCACATAACATTCATGCTATAGGCGAGCATAAGCAAAATACTCTAGCACAAAGCGAACACATAAAACGAGCTAAACTCTATCTTAAGGAAGCTGAAGCTGTATATGTGTTAGGCTTTTCATTTGATAGTGATAATCTTGATTTATTAAGCGATACTGCAATAAATTGGCCAAGAAAAAAGATTTTATATACAAATTATGATAAATCTGAACAGTTGCAACAAACTGCTACAAGCTTTTTCAAAAGTGGAATAGACAAATCTCAAGAGTTGCAATGCTCTGCTTTTGAAGCAGCGGCTAATCGCATAGCATGGTAATTTAAGGTGAGCGCTACGCCGCCTTGTTTTTCTTCCCCGCCTTCTGCGCATGCTCCCGCGCCGCCGCCACGA
>CAYPEF010000038.1:0-1698 GCA_964409675.1 uncultured Rickettsiales bacterium
GTTTCCCGTCTTCTTTGCCAAGCTTGCCAACGGATTGAGCGAGCATTTCAATTAGCTGCACTAAGTAGTATTGCATTTCCTTAGAACTATTTGGGTTGTTAATGAAGGAGTCAAGGGCTTTGGCAAATTCGCTGCAGCTGGAAGAGGGTTTGGCTGGTTTTGTATCTGATATTCTTTGGGCTAATGAGCGAAATGCCTTTGCCGCATCTTGATGTTTACCCTGATTAAAAAGGCTATCCGCTGTATCAAAAGCAGTCAGCAGTGTTTTTTCCCGATCTTCTTGGTCCTTTTGCGAATTGCTAGACAGTGAACGGGCATAATCCTTAATGGATAGCCGCAGTATTTCCCTAACAGAGGAGTGTAATGCATTTCCTTTCTTAGCATATTGCTCTGCCATTTGCCGTGCTGCAAAGCTTTGTGCAGCCGGGCTTTGCGGGTTTAAAAGCTGTGGATCCATTCCTGCTTGTTCGAATGCCTGTTGTACATATGCTCTTATCGGCGAATTGGGGTATTTAAGAGCACTGTCTATTATCTCGGCTATTCTACGAGCAAGCGCTGGTGCTGTATCTCTAGGCGCACAAGGTAATGCAAAATTAACACGGCTACCTTTCGGTGCTTCCGGATTAAGGGTAAGCGGATAAGACGAGAAGGGGGGGGCTTCCATTTTACCGTTGCGTAAGCCGGGCAAGTAATGTGCTATGGGTTGCGGAGTTAGCTGGTGCTTCTTTTGATAAGAGTCCAGAAGCTGAAGCTCCAGAAGCATAGCGGATCCTTGGAAACGCGTGGTAATTTCTAGCTGCGCTACATCATTTCCCAATGAAACAGAACTTTTGCCGATAGGCATAATTGTCGTGGCCAGCGTATTCAAGTTTTGTGACAAAACATAATACGGTGAAGCCGACTTGGTATTAAACCCATCTGCCCATGATAATTTTCGAATGCTGGGTAATTCCTCCAACCCATGCTGCTTTACTTCCTCTGCTGCTTGCAGCAAAAGAGAGGCGGCTTCCGCATCTTTATAATTCTCCATCGCCTTTGCGGCATCAGCCAGCGTTTGCTGAGTGGAAGGAGGAATTATCTCCTTGTTCATGGTGGGTAAATAGGCTTTGAGCGTAGCTAGCCGGAAAGCCGGGTCTTGCTGTAGCCGCTCAATGGCGCGCTGCTCATTGATATCTGAATGTAAAAGGAAAACAGGCGGCTTCTCTTCCACGTGAATGGTGCGATGCGGCATGGGTTCAGTGTGAGGATTATCAAAAGCCCGGCGGCCTTGTGCACCAATAACTGCTGCAGCAATCGCGGTGCCAGTAAGGGTAAGTTTGTGCCGATTAGCGCGTTTTTCCAAAGCATCATTTTTACCTTTAATCCTCTCCGCCTCTCTTAGGGCTGCTTCTGTATCGACTTCGGCCTGCTGCAGCTTGGCAACTGCATTCTGTGCGGTTCTCTGGGCAGCAGTTACCGCATCAATAGTCCAGTATTGCGCTTTATTATTTCCTGGTGGGGCATTGCTAAATTCAAGTTTCAGCGCCTCAACAATCTCACCGCCCGGGCGTAATGCCAAACTGCTGTAAAAAGCTTTTCTTAATGCAGGTTGCTCTACCAGGGTTTTTTGGAATCCCTCTGTCTGTAATACGTCTATTAATAATTTTGGATTATCTCTCAGTGCGGTACCGATAATGTTAGGAAGAACATTTTCAGATT
>CAYPEF010000038.1:1708-5980 GCA_964409675.1 uncultured Rickettsiales bacterium
CGGATCGAGGGTTATGCCTAGTTTTTGGGCTAGTACTTTCGCAAATGGAAGGATAGCCCGTAATTCTTTAACTGATAGATGTTCAGCGCCATCTCCGCCTATGGGGTTTTGCTTAGGGTTGGAATCTTCCGTCATGCAGCACCTGTTTAATTTTATTTTATTATTATAATGTGATGCATAAAGCTTAGTATGAAGAAATTATGACAAATAGCAGCGCTGCTGCTAAAGCTGTATGGTTTGGTTTTTTGGAAGAATATTGATATTAAATAACTATTTGAGAATTAAGCCGCCGAACTGCTTTCTCCGGGCAGCATCCGGCATTGTCTTGAACGCCAGTACGCCTACTTCGAATCCAGCCCCGCGCTGAATGGGGATGGCATGGGCAAACCCGGCTTCCTTCACCCGCGCCAGTAGGGAGCGCTCAGAAAAGCCGGTTTTGTGGGCATAGAAATCCTGACCGCTTTCGGCAATTTCCTTGCCGTAGCCGTACATCACGTCTTTGACCAGGATCGGTCCGCAATGGGCGGTGTAGAGCACGTCGTCGATATCCAGTCCTTTTTCCGCCACATGCTTCATCACCGCCTGCATGTCGGGCACCCAGAGCTCGGCAAAGCCGTGGGGCTTTAAGAGATGCAGGAAGCCTTTCAGCACGCGCGGCACGTCATGCGCGAAATAATGCTCAAGGTTGTGCGAGCAGTAAATGGCGTCATAGGCGGCGGGCGGAAGGGTGGTGAGCTCGCGCGCGTCGCAGATGATAGCGGCTTTCGTGCGCGGGTCGATGTCGAGCGCTTCCTGTTGGAAGCGTGTGTAGTGCGCGGGCAGCGGGTGGGTGAGGATGTCGTTGCCGCCGACCGAGAGCACGCGCGGCTGCGGGGCGTCTTTTGCGCCGGTTTCCTTGCGGTACTGTGCGATGGCCTCGCGGAAGAAGGCGATATGTTCTTCGGCGGAAATCGGATTATCAAACAGCGGCGCATGCGCGGCCAGCGTGCGGGTGCGTAAAACATCGCGTGCCTTGGCATCCCCGGCAAGTGCGACGGCTTTGTTTACGTAATCTTTGGCATCCTTGGCTATGGTGTCGGTGATGCCGATGGCTTCGTAAGCGGCAGCGGTGGAGCGGCTTTTCATGGTGTTGCCGGGCAGGGTGATGACGGGCGCGCCGACGGCGATGGCGTCCAGCGTGGTCTGGCCGCCGCAGTAATAGAAGGTGTCCAATACCACATCCGCCTGCTCCAGCAGGCGCATATACTGATCTATCTCCAGGAAATGCAGCATCATTACCCGGTCAGCATGCTTGCCGGCGCGGGCTTTAACGCGCTCATGCAGGGCCTCGGCAATCGCCTTGGTGTTGGGGCCGGTGAAGATGAAAAAGGCGTTGCCGTCTTTTTGCAGGATTTCGGCGATGGCGGCATCGAAATCCGGGTGGAATTTGCGGCCCATCTGCGGGCAGAAATAGAGGTGCGCCTTTGGCGGCAGATTGAGGGCGGAACGTACGTCTTCCTGCGTCTGCGGCAGACGTTTTTCATATTGGGCAGGAAGGTGATCAAGCAGCACCAGTTTTTCGCTATAATGCTGCTGCGTATCGCCTTTTTCCTGGCCGCGGCTGCTCAGGAAATAATCGATTTCCTGCACGCCGGTGCTTTCCACCGAGCCCCAGCCGGTAACCTGTACGGGGGCGAGGCGCAGCATGGGCAGGAACGTGCCGGTAACGCTGGTGCCGACTTCCCAGAAATAGATCAGATCCAGCGACTGCGCACGCGCCACTTCCGCCATTCCAGAGAGCGATTTCGGCAGCGCAACGATCTGTACATCCGGGTTGTTGATGCGCTCATGCAAGAGCGCGGCGATGCCGATGGGGCAGAGCACCACCGGGGTAATGTCTTTCGCGGGCCAGTGCTTCAGCATATTGCCCATGACGCGCAGGAACACGCCTTCGCGGAACTGGTCGACATGGAAGCCGACGCGAAGCTGCGGGGTGGCGCTGGGAGCGAAATAGGTCATGTAAGAGGAGGTGAAACGGCGGTAATACTCCCGCTTCAGCGCCAGATTGTCGCGGCCATGGTAGATGACGTTGAAATTCAGCCGCACATTGGCTTGCTCCAGCTCCGGCAGGTGGCGGGCAATGTCCAGTACCGGCAGGTTTTTCACCGCTGCCTGAAATGCTTCGCGCCAGCGGTCAATGGCGGCATTGTCGCTGAAGATAATGGGCGAAACGTTGCATTTTTCCCGCAGCAGCAGGTCATCCTGCGGGGCGCTTTGCAGCAGTTCGGTGTAAAGCGCCAGCGCTTCCTCCGGCTGGTTGCCGGAGGCGAGCATCTTGGCGAGGCTGTGCTTGATGTTCTTATCGTCGGGCGCGAAGGAAAGCGCCTGCCGGTAGCAGGCGGCGGCGGAGTCGAAGCGCTCCATGAGCGAGAGCAGGTGGCCCATGTTGAGGTAGGCATGCGTGTCGGTGGGGTCCTGCTTGGCGGCATGGTTGAACAGTTGCAGCGCCTCGATATTGCGGCCCATGTCGACACAGCAGATACCGAGCGCGTTGAGCGCTTGCGGCTGGCCGGGCGCTTCCTGCAGGATGCGCTGGTAAAGCGCCCCAGCCTGGTCTATCACCCCTTGCGCATAGAGCGCGTTCGCCTCGCTCCACCATTGCTGGATCATCTGCTCGCGCGCGGCGGGAGAGGCGTTCTTGTTCGGCTTGGACATGCAGGCGGCTCCGAATGGGTTGCGCCCATCATGGAGCCGCCTGTCGTTTTTTGCAAGCTTAGGACGCGCTGTCGTCGCTGGCCGCTTCGCGCAGCAAGCGTTCGCGGATGGCGTGGGCTTCCGGCCCGGCGGTGGCAGGGGCACTGCTTACGTCCAGTCCCATCTTATCGGAGAGGAACAGCGCCAGCAGCGATTCCAGCATGCTGCCGCCCTGCTGAGCACTTTGCTGACCGGTGATGCTGATCTTGGGCACCACGTCGATTTTGGCTTGCTCGATGGCTTCGGCGAAGCGGCTCATCACCTGTTGTGTCAGCTGGAATTTCGGCCCGCCGTAGGC
This sequence comes from uncultured Rickettsiales bacterium, assembly GCA_964409675.1. Classification (GTDB taxonomy): domain Bacteria; phylum Pseudomonadota; class Alphaproteobacteria; order Rickettsiales; family SXRF01; genus CAYMDD01. The sequence goes on from CAYPEF010000038.1 coordinate 4,740, forward strand.
GCGTACCTGTTCTTCAATCGCAATGGCCTGCGCGATACCGACGCGGGTGGCGCGGGCGGCTTCGGCGTCGGCCATTAGCTCCACTTTTTTCGCCTCGCCTTCGGCAATGCGGCTGATGCGGTCGGATTCGGCCTGCGCCAGCGTACGAATACGGTCGGCCTCCTGCTGGGATTTGGCGTAGGCCGCCTTGCCTTCGTTGGCCTGCACCGTGATGGAGAGCTCTGATTCGGTGATGCTGGTCTGCTGCTTGGCGCGGGCTTCGGCTTCGCGCAGCACTCGCTCCTTCACCGCCGCTTTCTCCTGCTGATTGTAGGTTTCGACCTGTTCTTCGGCAATCTGGCGCTGGCGCAGCTGGGTGAGGATTTTCTCGATCTGTTCGCCGCCGGTGCCGGTGTTGCCGGCCTTGGGCGTGCCGATCAGCACTTCTTCCAGTTCAAGGTTGTAATGGCCGAATTTTTCCTTCATGCCCAGGCTTGCGGTTTCCTGAATTTCGCTGCGGTCCTGCAGGAGTTGGATCAGCGTGCGCGTCTGGCCAACGTTTTTGAAGTAAGCCGAGACCATGGGGTCGAGCGTCTGCTCCACCAGGCGTTTGACGTCGCCGAAGCGCTGCACCACTAGCGGGGCCTTGCGGTAGTCGATATGCACCACCACCGAAAGTGGCAGCGACGGCTCGAAGGCGTCCTTGGTGATCAGCGAGACTTCCGCCAGGTTTTCATCGAACTTGTGCGAGCCGGTGCTATTGCGGTCCCATTTCAGGATAAAATTGGTGGTGGGGACCATGATGATCTTGCCGGCATAGGTATTGAAGGCGTATTTGCCGGGCAGCATCGGGGTTTCCCAGACGCCCCGGCAGCCGGTTTCCACCAGCTCACCGTGGCGGTAGCTTTCGCCGGAGCGGTCGCTGCCGGCGGCGCCGGTGTAGGAGACCACCACACCTACCGTGCCGACTTCGATGATGGTTTTTGGGATCATCTCCACGGTAGCGAACAGGCGGTTGATGTAATAGCTGCCCTCCACCAGCACTTGCAGCTGGCGGCCGCGGCGGCCACCTGCCTTGAGGAACGCCTCCGGGTCCTGGAAGTTGTTGTGGAACGTCGCGGCGTTTGCCGGATCGTCGCCCACGCGCGCGGCGATAATCTGCTCGGCCGCAAGCGACGGGCCGTCATGCACCGTCACGATGCCGATCATATCGTCCGCGTTCTTTATCACGATGGGCTCGAACCCGTTGCGATCGAGGATGA
>CAYPEF010000038.1:5990-17259 GCA_964409675.1 uncultured Rickettsiales bacterium
GTGGAAGGTGGCGCGCTCGCTTGCATCGGCGCCGACTTTAGGAGCGATGATTTCCTCGGCGGGCAGCGACGCGCCGTCATGCACGGTGACCACGCCGATGGCGTCGTCCGAGTCCTTGATGACAATCGGCTCGAAGCCGTGACGGTTGACGATCAGCTCGTTCATGCGCTCGAACAGCTCGTCGTCTTCATGCTCCAGCGTTAGGGCGAACACGCGGTCTGAGGTGACTACTACGAACTGCGCCAGGTTCAGCGCGTAAGTGCCTTCGCGCAGGATCTTGCGCTGCGGGCCCTTCTGGCCGCCGTTTTGCAGGAAGGCAGTAGTGTCTTCATAATTGAAATCCGGTGCGTTGGTGGCAAGCGTCTGGGTGGCGCTTAAAGGCTGCCCGTCGCGGGCGAAGATATAGCCGATTTTGCCTTGCGGGATGGTAACCAGCGGCATGATGTGCACGCGGTACTGGAACGGCATGAAAAACTGGAAGCCGCCGCGCAGCACCTGCGGCTGGAAACCGGCTTCGCCGTGCAGCGCGATGAAGCCGCCGGTCACGGAGCCCTTGCCGCTCCATAGCTTCTCGCAAATGCCGACGCGGTTATTGGGAATATAGCGAACCGCGCCGGAGAGGCGGATCAACATAAGCACGGCGGTGAAGCACGCCGCGTAAAAAAGATAATTAAACATACATTTCTCCTCTGGGGATGAATGGTTGAATAAAAAAGGGAATGATTTAACCGCTATGCAGGCCGCGCCAGCGGCGGCCAATGCGATGCGTGAGAAAAGCGGTTCTTGACGTTGCGTCGATAAGCAATGTGCCTGTTTGTTTACACCGGCAGCATATCGTTAACGCAGTTTTTGGCAAGAAGCGTTAATTATAATCAGCCATGCCAAGCGTGCATGGGTGCTAAATCAATCAGAAAATCAATTGGTTGTGATATGCTGATGCGGAGATCAGAGAAATGCATTAACCGGTTTCTATTGTTGATGCTATGAAAGCACGGTATAATGCATTTTCCCCCTAGCCCGGATGTTTTGCCATATAAGCCAGCATCTCTTCCTTAATGCGCCTGCGCAGCAGGTAAAGCACGATGAGGTTGGGGAAGGACATGCCGAGGATCAGCAAATCCGAAAAATCAAGGATCACGCCGAAATGCATGATGCCGCCGAGGAACGTGGCGGTGCAGAAAAGCAGATAATAGAGCTTTACCAGCTTGCGGCCAAATAAATAACTCCAGGCGATTTCGCCGTAATAGCTCCAGCCGATGGTGGTGGAGTAAGCGAACAGACAGACATTCACCGCCAGCATCACCGGAAACCACGCATTCACGCTGGCAAACGCTTTGCTTGCGATCATCACGCCCGCATCCGCCGAGGCGCCTGCATAGGCGCCGGTGATGGTGACCATAAGGCCGGTGAGAAGGGCGATCAGGGCGGCGAAGAACGGCTCCAGCAGCGCCACCGCCGCTTCCGATACCGGCTCTTCCGTCTTGGCCGCTGCGTGGGCGATGGGGGCGGAGCCGAGGCCTGCTTCATTGGCGAAGCTTGCGCGCTTGAAGGCGACCGCGATCATGCCGATAAAGCCGCCGGTAGCGGCCTGCCCGCTGAAGGCTTCGCGGAAAATAGTGGTCAGCGCCTCCGGCAGGGCGGAGATGTTCGCGCCGATTACCACCAGTGCGCAGAGCAAATAGAGAATACCCTTCATCGGCACCACGGCCTCGGCCACTTTGGCAATGCGCTTGATGCTGCCCAGCAGCACCACAAACACCAGTGCGGCGAAGGCGAGCGAAAGCAGCACGCCTGCATCGGCGAGGCTGCTGAAGGTCTGGGTGAGGATTTTTACCGCCTGGTTGGACTGGAACATATTGCCGCCGCCAATCGCGCCGCCGAGGCAGAACACGGCGAACAGCAGTGCCAGCGCCTTGCCGAGCTTTGCCTTGCCATGCTCACGCAGGCCCGCCTCGATATACTGGAACGGGCCGCCGTAGACTTTTCCATCCGCGTCGATATGCCGGTAGCGCATGGAGAGGGTGACTTCGGCGAATTTGGTTGCCATGCCGAGCAGGCCCGCGAGCACAATCCAGAATACCGCCCCCGGCCCGCCGATGGCGATGCCCACAGAGATGCCGGCGATGGAGCCGAGGCCCACCGTGGCAGAGAGCGCCGAGAGCAATGCCTGCACATGGCTTACCTCGCCGGACTGCCCGCCGCGATCTTCCTTGCCGCTGACAATCCGCAGCGCATGGCCGAACAGGCGGAAATTGACGCCGCGTAAGTACACGGTGAAAAATACTGCCGCCACCACCAGCCATAGCACAATGAACGGAAAGCCGCCGATGTTGAAAAACAGCACTGCCGCCATGGCATTCACCAGCGCGGCAAAGCCTTCCTGAAGCATCTCCATTACGCCAACTCCCTGATATATATTGTGAATATTTTCTTATCTTCCGACATTAAAATGTCATATCCTCCGTGTATACTATACGTCGGTGTAATGTAACGGTTTTTTGTGCAAGCTTCGGGAACGGATACGAACAGCGCGGGTGATACGCTCGGTACGCTAAGGGAAAACAGCCTCAAGGCCGCCGGATATGGCTATCTGGTCGGCGATGCGGCGCTGTTTGCCTCCGGCATGATGGCGGGGCGGTATAAGGAAGCCTCCTCGGGCCTGATCTGGTGGACCGGTGGCATCGCCTGCGCCAAGTACGGCAACCCGGATGCAGAGAAAAAGCTGGAACTGCTGAGCGGGCGGCTGGGCAGTTACCTGCGCGCGCAGCATGTCGCCATTCCCGCCTCGCCCGATACGGCGCAGCTGCTGAAGGAAGGCGGGCTGGTGGATAAGGCAGAGGCGTTTTTGTATAAATATCCTTCGCAAGTATTGAATGCCACCTATGCCATTGGCGGTGTGCAGTTAATGCGCTCAGGCTTTCAGCATCGTAAAGGCTGGGACGCGGCATCCGGCGCATTGGTGACGGCGGGAGCGGTCGCCGGGCTTTTGGTAAAGGAAAAAGCGCCCGATCCTTCCCAGCCGCCGGAAGGCATTGTGGGCAAAGCGGCGGAATGGCTGCAGGAGAAGCCGCTGCGTATTCCCGCCGGGTTTTACCTTGCCAATAACGGCACGCTCTTGATGGGGGCATTGAGTGAGCGAAAGCAAAACCCGGCGCAGAAAAGCTATCTATTTAAATTCCTGACCGCCGCGGCCTATCTGTTCGGCAATGTGATGTTGGGGGTATCCTCCAAGGAACAGAATGGGCAGGCGGCGAGTGACGCGGCACTGGAAAAATTAGGCATGGCCGCCGCGCGCGTACTCGCCGCGCAGGCGCCGGAAGTGCGGGCGCATTTGCTGGAGCATATCGCCGGTTTCCTCGCCGCCCAGCCGGAAACCGGCCACACGGCGGCGGAAATCAGCGCAATGCTGCATGAGAAGCTGGCGCAGGTCGGGCAATCCCGCTCCGGTGGGTGGCAGGGGCGTGTTCAGCAACCCGTTGTCGTGATGCAGAACGATCTCTGACTTTAGGCCTTACTACCTGCTCATTGCAGCGGTAGGTGATACTTGAATGGCCGCCAGCAGTTCATTTTGATAATCCGTTTTTTTATCAATAAAAGAAACTGCGCCGCCAATTTCGCCGAGTTCTTTTTTTACGGCAGGCACCTGGGCCGCAGAGACATTGCCTGACATGACTACGATAGGCATATCTCCCTGCGCGCGCGCTGCCTTGGCTACATTAAGCCCAGCATCTGCATGGTTTTGCATTTCTTTGTCTGCAATTACCGCATCGAAGGACTCACGTTCAAGGGTGGCAATAGCTGATCTGGGATCGTAAAGCGCTGTTACTTGATGCCCCTTTTCTTCCAAAAAGTTTTTTATGCTGCTTAGCGTTTCTATATTGTCATCAACCAACAGAATTTTAGCCATGTATTATACTATGTCCTAAGTGAAAACCTTAATTACTAAGAAGCGTCTTCGTGAAGCACAAGGGTTTTTCCCCTCTCCATATGTCACTTCCCAACCATTTCCGGCAAAGGAAAAGCGTTTTGCGCTGCCGCTTATAAACGATTATATCAGAGATAAGCTTTGAAAAGGATATCCCATGCCTGCCGATACCCCTCTTTATGCAATCAGTGCCCGTGCTTATATGCCGGAACCGGTGGCCATGCAGGCATTGCTCGCGCGCGCGGAAGCGCTGGCGCCGCTGGAGGCCGCCATCATGGGCCGTGCGAGCGCCTGGACGCGCCAGATTCGCGCCAAAGGCTTAGGGCATGGGGTGGAGGCGTTTTTGCATGCCTATTCGCTCAGCACGCAGGAAGGCGTGGCGCTGATGTGTCTGGCGGAGGCACTGCTGCGCATCCCCGACGCGCATACCGCCGATGCGCTGATACGCGATACGTTCGAGGGGCGCGCCTGGGGCGAATATGCGGGCAGCCATGATTCATGGCTGGTGAATATTTCCAGCTGGGGGCTGTTGCTCACCGGCAAGATGGTGGATTTCGGGCAGGACGCCCGCTTTGGGCTGGCGCGCGCGCTGGGCGCGGCGGTGAACCGCCTGAGCGAGCCGGTGATCCGTGAGGCGCTGAAAAAAGCCATGCGGTTGATCGGCAGCCAGTTTGTGCTCGGGGAGACGGTGGAGGAGGCTATTCAGCATGCGAAGCCGTATGCGAAGCAGGGCTACCGGTTTTCCTTTGATATCTTAGGCGAAGGCGCGCGCAGCGATGCGCAGGCGCAAGGCTATGTGCGCGATTACATAGAAGGCATCGAGCGCATCGGGGCGATGGCGAAGCCGGGGTCTTCCCTGTTCGACTCGCCGGGGATTTCGGTGAAGCTCTCCGCGCTGCATCCGCGCTATTCCTTAAGCCAGCATGCGCGTGTGATGCAGGAATTGCTGCCGCGCCTGCGCGGGATTCTGCTGCATGCGAAGGCGCATAATATCGCCGTCTCCATTGATGCCGAGGAGGCATCACGGCTGGATATAGAATTGTTGCTGTTCGAGCGCCTGCTGGCCGACCCGGCGCTGGCAGGCTGGAACGGCGTGGGATTCGTGCTGCAAGCGTACCAGAAGCGCGCCTATTACGTGATCGACTGGCTGGCGGAGCAGGCGAGGCTGACCGGGCGCATCCTGCCGGTGCGGTTGGTGAAGGGGGCGTATTGGGATTCGGAGATTAAATGGGCGCAGCTAAACGGCCTGCCGGGCTATCCGGTGTTTACGCGGAAAGAACATACCGATGTGTCGTTTCTCGCCTGTGCGGATAAGCTGCTTTCTTACCCGGAGTGTTTCTATCCGCAGTTCGCCACGCATAATGCGCGTACCATCTCCAGCATTGTGGAGCTGGCGGGTAAGCATGGCTGGGTGGCCGGAGCGTATGAATTCCAGCGGCTGCACGGCATGGGCGAGGCGTTGCATGACCAGATCGTGGGGGAAATGCCTTCGCGCATTTATGCGCCCGTGGGGCCGCACAAGGATTTACTGGCCTATCTCATCCGGCGGCTGCTGGAAAACGGGGCGAACAGCTCCTTTGTGCATCTGTTGATGGATGAGAGCAAGACGCCGGAGGAGATTCTGGCCGACCCGGTGGCGGCGACAAAGGCGCATAAGGAGCTTTATAATCCATCCATTCCGCTGCCGGAATCGCTATACGGTAGCGCGCGTAAAAACTCGCGTGGCATGGATTTCGGCAATGCCGCGCAGGTGGCGGCGCTGCTGGAGGGTATACAGGCGCATGAGGCGGTGAGCGAGCGCGTGGAGGATGATGCGCTGAATGGCTTAAGCGCGAAAATAGACGCCGCGAAGCGCGCCTTTCCCGCCTGGGCCGCTACGCCGGTAGAGGCGCGCGCCGCTGCGCTGGAACGGGCGGCGGAGCTGATCGAGGAACATGCGCAGGAGCTGATCGGGCTGTGCGCGTTTGAAGCGGGGAAAACTCTGCCAGACGGGGTGGCGGAGGTGCGCGAGGCGGCGGATTTCTGTCGCTATTATGCTGCCGAGGCGCGCCGTCTGTTCACGCCGAAATTGCTGGACGGGCCGACCGGTGAGAGCAACCGGCTGGCGCTGGCCCCGCGTGGGGTGTTTGCCTGCATCAGCCCGTGGAATTTCCCGCTGGCCATTTTCACCGGGCAGGTGGCGGCGGCGCTGGCGGCGGGCAATGCCGTGGTGGCCAAGCCTGCCGAGCAGACGCCGCGCATTGCCAAGCGGGGGGTAGAATTGCTGCATCAGGCAGGCGTGCCTAAGGATGCGCTGCAGCTCTGCTTCGGCTCCGGCGAGGTGGTGGGGGCGGCGCTGGTGGCGGATGCGCGTATCGGCGGTGTGGTATTTACCGGCGGCACCGATACGGCGCGGCATATCAACCGCGCGCTGGCGGAGCGCAACGGGCCGATCATCCCGCTGATTGCCGAAACCGGCGGGCAGAATTGCATGGTGGTGGATTCCTCGGCGCTACCGGAGCAGGCGATTGACGATATCCTCGCCTCCGCCTTCGGCAGCACCGGCCAGCGCTGCTCGGGCTTACGCGTGCTGTTTGTGCAGGAGGAGATTGCGGACGGGCTGCTTACGCTTCTTGCCGGGGCCATGCGGGAGCTGAAGATCGGCTATCCTGCCGACCCGGCCACCGATATCGGCCCGGTGATTGATGCGGAGGCGCAAAGAGCGCTGCTTGCGCATATTGAGAAGATGAAGCGGGACGCGCAGCTGGTTGCCGCCGCACCGCTGCCTGAAGGTTTAAACGGCCATTTCGTCGCGCCGCACGCGTTCGAGATTCGCTCCATCGCCCAGCTTAACGGCGAAGTATTCGGGCCGGTGCTGCATGTGGTCCGCTTTGTGTCGGGCGCGTTGCCCAAGGTGGTGGAGGCGGTGAACTCCACCGGCTACGGCCTGACCTTCGGCATCCATAGCCGGGTGGATGAGCATGTGCAGATGCTGGCCGCTAGCGTGCATGCGGGGAATATTTACGTTAACCGCAGCATGATCGGCGCCACCGTTGGCGTGCAGCCGTTCGGCGGCGAGAATCTCTCCGGTACCGGCCCCAAGGCGGGCGGCCCGCATTACCTGCTGCGCTTTGCGCAGGAGCGCACGCTGACGGTGAATACGGCGGCCATCGGCGGTAATATCGCGCTGATGTCGGCGTAATGCCACCCCGGCCTGCGTCGGGGCAATATAGGGGCGATTTTCCAATCAGGTAGATATGGCTGCATTTTAAGCGTGTTTTCCACGCTTGCACTGCACTTATGCACGCTGCATGTTCTTCTTATCGCATGCTTAGGCCCGGCACGGTACGCTTACCTCGTTACCTACAGCAAGGTAATTACCGTAATAATGGAGGAATTTATGAACAAGGACGATATCAAAGGCAAAGCCAAGCAGGTCGAAGGCAGCGTGCAGGCCGCTTGGGGCGAACTAACCGATACGCCGTCAAACGTCGTTAAGGGCAATGCCAAGAAGCTGGCCGGCAAGGCGCAGGACGCGGCAGGCGACCTGTAAGCCAATGTTCAGGCTATGCTGAAAGGGCTGCTTTTATAGCAGCCCTTTTTTATTGCAGGTTCTTAAAGCCCACCTGGATGCGGAAGCTGGTGCTGGGGCGCACATCGCGGTCGGTGGTCAGATCCCGGTTGGCGGCGGTGGTAACGGTGATGCATTCATTCTGATATACCAGCCCGACGCCTCCGTTGATAACCGAGCTTTGCTGCAGATTATGCCGTGCGCCGAGTGAGATGGCCCATTCTTTCGTTAATTGTATCGCGGTGGAGCCGTACACTTCCCGGCGCGATCCCAGAACGGGGTCGTCGTTCAGGTCGAGATAGGCGGCATTTAAGCTGAAGCGCTTGAAGCTCAGCATTGCATCCACTTCCTGCCGGTTGGGGGTAAGGCCGTCCTTGTCGAGGCGGACCTGGTAATTGACGTCCAGCGGCGCGATATGCACGCTCAGACGGCTGATATAGTCGGAGAAATGGCTACGTAAATCGTTGGTGAGTGGAAAGAGCGGGTCGTTCACCATGCGGTAATCCTGCCCAACCACCCAGGAGGCGTAGCGGTCGTCGCCGAAATCCACCTGGCTGCGCAGGCCATAATTGACGCGCGGGCCGGTTTCCACCCGGTCATAACCGGGGAAGCGGTCGGTGCTGAAGAGATTTAAGTCAGAGAATTCCGGCGCGGCGCTGTCTTCATTGGGAATTTTGGAGGAGTTGCTGCCGCGCGGGCTAACAGTGAAAGTGGCTTGCGGCTCCAGGATGACGCTCGCGGTTTCAAAACGCCGGATCAGCGGGTAGCGCCAGCCTAGCGAGGCTTGCGGCACGATGCGCCCAGTTTCGCCGTCATACAGCGTGCCATTCGGTTGCAGCACATTCGCCACTGAATAAATGTCGGTGCGCAGCTCGGTAGCGAGCTCGAAAATATGGCCGCCTTCGCTGATGTAGGGCGCTGCCCAGCGCGCTGTGGCGGAGGCACGGCGGCTGTCCGCCCCTTCCTGGCGCATGAGCGATAAGAGATTGCCGCTCAAAGTCAGGCGGGAGCCGTAAGCCAGCGGGTCGCTTTCATATTCGAAATAAGCCAGCGGAGCGACAAAGGGAGTGTGTTTCAGGTCGTCCGAGGCGGTCAGGCCCTGGAAGGAAAGCGCTTCGATGCTGGCATAGCTGGAGCGGCCGCTATGCACCATGTTGAAGCCCTGAGTGAAAAGGCGTGAGGTCAGCAGCGTTTCGTTGCTGAATTCATAGCGGCGCAGATAGGTGTCGTCCGAGGTGCGGTTGACGTCGAAGCCCCAGTTCCAGTCGTCATTCAGCGTAAAGCGGCCTTCGCCAAAAATATGGCCGCGCCAGGTATGGCCATAAGTGGGATTGCCGAACGGGTCGCGGTCGCGCGGGTGGGTGATGCTGCCGCGCAGCGACATGCTGCCGGTATCGAACAGCTGCCGGTATTCGCCCGCCATCACCAGCCCTTCATTGGAAGTGAATATAGGGGTGAGCATGGCATCGTAGCTGGGGGAAAGCGCCAAGTATACGGGAGTGACATAGACCGATCCCAGATTGCTGGAATGCCGGTATTCCGGCGCCATCAGGCCGCTTTTATTTTCCGCGCCGGGGGTGGCGTGCGAGAGATAGGGGGTATAGAGCACCGGCACGCCGTAGAGATCGAAATAGGCGTTATGGTAGCGCACTTTCTCGGCCTCGGTGTCGATCAGCACGTCCTGCGCGCGGATCTGCCAGAGGGGGCGCTTGGGGCTGCCGTCTTCGCAGCGGGTGGAGCAGGGGGAGTAAACGGCTTTCAGCAGCTGCGTCTGGTGGTCGTTGAGCCTTCTGGCCTCGCGCGCGGCGAACAGGGACTGGTCGGACATGCGTACGCGGAATTCATGGATGATGCCTTGCTGGAGGTCGTCCTTCAGTGTCGCTTCCTCGGCGAAATAGACGTTGCCCGACGGCTCCAGTACCGAGACGTTGCCGCTGGCATGCACCTCGTTGCGGTTCTGGTTGTAGCTGACCTTGTTGGCAAGCAGAATGGTGTCGCCCTGCGTGATTTCCACCTTGCCCTCGGCGGTGACGACACCCTGCTCATGGTCATAGTCCATATGCTCGGCTTCAAGCGTGACCGGGAGGGTAGCGGAAACGGCGTTCTTGCTTGGCGCTGTCACCGAGCGGGGGCCGGTGCCCGGCGCGGCGGCGCGCGCCACCAAGCTGCCGAGACAGGTGAGTGCGGTGGCACAGAACAGCAGGGAAATGCGGGAAGGGCTACGCATGACGCATCCCCTGCGCCGCCAGCGTTGGACAGGGAAAGCGCTGCGCCCTATTCCTCAAGGCGCTTCCAGATGCGCTTCTTGGCGATGTACATGAACACGCAGAAGATGGTGAGGAAAAGCATCACCTTCACACCCATCGATTTGCGGTGTTCCATCTCCGGCTCAGCAGCCCATTGCAGGAAGGTGACCACGTCATGCGTCATCTGGTCCACGGAAGCCTTGGTGCCGTCTTCGTAAGAAACCTGACCGTCGCTGATCGGTTGTGGCATGGCGAGGAAACCGCCGGGGAAGTACGGATTGTAATGCAATCCGTCTCGCGGCGCTTTGACGCCCGCGGGCGGTTCTTCGTAGCCGGTGAGGAGCGAATAGATGTAATTCGCGCCGTCATGACGGGCTTTGACGATCAGGCTTAAATCCGGCGGCGCGGCGCCGTTATTGGCAGCGCGGGCGGCCTGTTCATTCGGGAAGGGCGAGGGGAAATGGTCCGCCGGGATGCCGGGGCGCTTGAACATCTCGCCTTCGTCGTTCGGGCCGTCAGTCATCTCGTAAGAAGCGGCGAGGGCTTTGACTTCGGCTTCGGAGAAACCGATATCCTGCAGGTTGCGGAAGGCGACGCGCTTCAGGCTGTGGCAGGCGGCGCAGACTTCCTTATATACCTGGAAACCGCGCTGGGCCGCCTGGCGGTCCACATGGCCGAGCATGCCGTCAAAAGCCCAGACCTGCTGTTTCAGATGCACCTGCTCGGAGGCATGGGTGGTGAAGGCGGGGCCGCTTAAGAGCGCTGCGGCGAGGGCGATGCGAGTAAATTGCTTCATCTTAGTGCCCTCCATGTCCGTGCGCATGCTTGGCAAGCACGGCGCTGGCAATGCTTTCCGGCTGCGGCAGCGGCCGTTCAATTTTGCTGGTGATGAACAGCAGCACGAAATGCAGGAAATAATAGGCAGTGGCGATGCGCCCGACCAGCACATACATGCCTTCCGGCGGCTTGCCGCCGATATAGCCGAGGAGCAGTACGTCCAGCAGGAACACATACACCAGCACGCGGTAGATCGGGCGGTAATTGGCGCTGCGCACCTTCGAGCGGTCAATCCACGGCAGGAAGGCCAGGATCACGATGGCGCCGAACATGGCGATCACGCCGCCAAGCTTATCGGGAATCGCGCGCAGAATGGCGTAGAAGGGCAGGAAGTACCATTCCGGCACGATATGCGCGGGCGTGACCATCGGGTTGGCGGGAATGTAATTGTCCGGGTGGCCGAGCTGGTTGGGCGAGAAAAAGACAAACCAGGCAAACAGCAGCGCAAACACGCCGAGGCCGAGCGCGTCCTTCACCGAATAGAACGGATGGAAGGGGATCACGTCCTGCGAAGCCTTTACCTCGATGCCGGTGGGGTTGGTGGAGCCAAAGCGGTGCAGCGCCCAGATATGCGGCACGACCAGGCCGACCAGCACGAACGGCAGCAGGTAATGCAGCGCGAAGAAGCGGTTGAGAGTGGGGTTATCCACCGAGAAACCGCCCCACAGCCAGTGCACGATGGCCTCACCCACGCCGGGAATGGCGGAAAAG
>CAYPEF010000039.1:0-11146 GCA_964409675.1 uncultured Rickettsiales bacterium
GGTATGCGCCACACCTTTGCCAGCATCATGAACGACAGCGACGCATCCGCCGAAATGATGATGAAGCTGCTCGGCCATTCCGATTTCAAGACGACCCAGGGCTATATCCATGCCTTCAAAAAGAAGAAAGTCGTATCCAAGGCCGAGGCGGTCAGCGAGGCCATGCAGAAATTCCTAGCATTGCCGCCGCTGGAAATGGCCCCGGATAACGTCATCAATCTGGCCGATGTGAAAAAAGATACCAAGGTCGGATAAAGCGGTTGCGCTGCACGGCATAAAATACTACAAAACCCTATGGTTTCCCGCGATTTTAAGCAGGATACCAAAGGCGATTTCAAGATACCAATAGGATACCAAGCGGGATAAAAAGGGGTGGTAATTGGGGGTGTTTTGTGGGGTTTATAACGAGCCTAGAACCTATAGTAATCCATAGGAAAAAGGCTTGAATGTTAACTCTTAGAGGCTATGGTGCATGGATTGAAAATCTCTGTCCCATGCTTGATCGGCTAGGCTGAAACAGGCAGAAACGCAGGGGTTTGGAGGAATGGTGCTTATTGGTGAAGGTGCGAGATACCAGTAAGATACCAAAAAAATAAAACTCGCACGGACGACAATTTTAACCTAACAAGTGCTCGGCGGATTGCACGTTTGCCTAGCAGGGATTAGAACTGAAAATCCCTGTGTCGCTGGTTCGATTCCGGCTCCGGGCACCATTCATTGGTTTTTCTGCATTTGATAGAATCCGGAAAACCATATAAAGGCTAAAAAATATAGCGTATTACTGGCCAATGTCATTCAGGCTGGTTTGATGACATCCTAACCAATTTGGGGTGCTTTTCGGGGTATCCGTTATCAGGCAACCCAGAAACAACTCGCCATAATGCTGACTAATACTGCTATAAAAAATGCCAAGCCTAGGAACCACTGTGCAAGTTGACCGATCACGGGGCATTTAATGATAAAGTCTAGCGCCACCTATTTTCCCAGCCGACGCTCGATTAAATAATCGAGCGATGCCTTGCCGGCGCCGCAGATGGCAAGCCAGGTGAATACGGCGAAATAAGTGGCTTCCTCGAAACCTAACAGTGTTTCCAGCGAATCGACATCGGCCCATTTTGCCGATATTGTGGCGACGATCATAACGACAGCCAGCGCGCCGCCGCTGATACGCGTCATCAGCCCTAGCATCAGGAACAATCCGCCGAAGCATTCCCAGCTAGCGACGAATGGCGTCATGAATTGAGGGAATGGGATGCCCCAGCTGCGAAAGTTCTCGGTAATTGCTGGCAGGTTTTGCAGTTTTGCCCAGCCGGTGAGCATGAATGTATATCCTACGATGATGCGCGCTATGAACGGCCCTGCCCACTCGAAATGGGAGGCGATACGCTGGGGCCATATAATGAGTAGCTTAAGCAGCTTCATAATGATTCCTTTCAAAAGATGTATTCATTGTGTTGCCGGCGGCAAGCAGGCCGTTTCGCATCCAGCGCGCGAACCAGTTGGAGAGCTGTTGCGCTGCTTCCGGCTCCACCTCCGCCAGCGCATCACCGATGCGTTTGCCGCTGAACAGGGCGGCAAGCAAGCAATATTCGGCTTTTTCCAGCTCCATGCGCCACACCGAGTCTTCGTGGCGAAACACTGCAACGTAGCTTGCTTGCTCGGCTGGTGCGGCAGCTCCTTCCTCTTCCATCACTAAGCGGTAATAAGCGTTTACCGGGTAGGCGAATGCCATCAGCTGCAAGGCTTTACGGGGAGAAAGCACTGATTCCATCAATGCATCCGGCGTCATTCCTTCCAGATGTGTTAGTTGAAGCGGCACTGTTTCTTCCGCGTCGGCCATTTGCGCAATAGAGGTTTGAAAGGCGCAAACAGCGTGCGCGAACTTATTTTCAGGTAAGTGCTTTTCTATGAAGCCTGGTAGTTTCAGCGCGAACCGGCCAATATTGAAATGCTCTGGCCGTTCGCTTTGCACAAAGGATTCGATAAGCGAGGCGAAAGCATTGCTGCCTAAATAATGCTTAAGCACCGGGTAGTCTTCCGCCACCGCGTCGCTCAGGCGCCAGCGGTAGGCGTTGATATACACATTGAGCTGATCTTGCGGTGCAAAATGCTCCTTGCTGCGAATCCAGCTATCAGGTTTGCTATCAATTGCAGCGCCTTGCATGACCGCCTCCAGCATGAGCAGCTGCGCTTCTTCCAGCTTCGTTTCACGGTTTGCCAGCTGTGGTGTCTGCAACTGCGCCAACTCAGGCAAGGGGTGATAATGTAAGGCATCGCCGGCAGCGGCTTTGGCCTTGCCAAGCTCAGCATTGAGTACGTCGAATTCGGGAATATGGTCGTCCCATTCCACCATAGTATTGGGAATGCGGCCTGCGCGATGCACTGTGTATTTGTATAGCCGCCACACTTCTTCGACTACATGATCGTCATGCGTGTCGATAATATGGGTGCCTTTATTGCTGTGGCCGGAAAGATGGATTTGAATGACCTTTTCCAGCGGCAGCGCGTCGATATAGGCTTTGGGGTCCAGCCGGTGATTGTAGCAGGTGACATAGACATTATTTACATCGAGCAGAAGGTTGCAGCCCGATTCCTCGGCCATGCGGGTGATGAACTCAGCCTCCGCCATGTGCGAGGTTTTGAATTCCAGATAAGTAGACGGGTTTTCCAGCGCGATAGGCCGCTCCAGATAATCCTGCACCTGCCTTATGCGGCTGACAATATGCTTAAGCGCCTCTTCAGTATAGGGAACAGGCAATAGGTCGTGGGTATTGCGATGTGCCACGCCCGTCCAGCACAAATGGTCGGATATCCAGGCGGGCTGCACGAAATCGATCAGTTTCTTCAGCTTTTGCAGATATTCCGAATTCAATGGATCCACGGTGCCGATGGACATCGACACGCCATGCATTACAATCGGGTAGCGCGCCATCACCCGCTCCAGGTTGCGCTTCGGCCTGCCATGGGTATCCATGAAATTTTCTGAGATAATCTCGAACCAGTCCACTTCCGGCCAATGAGCGAAGAGGTGAGGATAGTGCTTGGGGCGAAGCCCTAAGCCGAAACCGAGATGCGGGAATGTGTGCTGCATAAGAAAACGGCAAGCGGGAATGCTGCCATCCCCGCTTGCCTTCTCGCTATTACTTTGCTTCCGGCTTGCTGCCATCGGTAGCGCAGGAGCCTTTGCCTTTGCAGGCATTCTTGCCGTCGGCGCCGTTGCCTTTGCAGGAGTTCTTCCCCTTGCAGGCGTGCTTTTCCTTGGCGGGCTGGGTTTTCTCCGCCTGGGTCATAGCTGAGCCATGGTCATCGGCGGCAAAAGCAGGCATAACGAACGCACTGCTCATTAAACCGGCGAGAGCGGCTACGGCCAGACTTTTTGAATTATTCATGGTAATCTCCTGTGTGGAATGGTGAAATAACATCGGCAAACTGCCCATGTTACCTCTCTATTCGCAGTATAAGCTGCAACGGTTACAGCGATGTTTAAAAAAATCACCACTTAAGCAGATACCGGCCCGCCAGCGCGCCGAGCGTGGCAAAAGACAGCGTTGGCAGGTAGTGCCAGATGGCCAGATGCATCAGTGTGTCGTTAGCCTCCGCCAACCGCAGGGTCAGGCAACCGATACCGGAGGCAGCCAGCACGGCAAAAGAGCCTGCGCGCCAAGGGTGAACGCTTGCGCCTCGGCGCATAAGGCCAAACATAACGCCTGATGGAAAAATCGCCACGCTTGCTATGCATAATGCGCATTCCATGGTATGCCCGCCTGACGGGGGGATGATCATCCGCGCATCCGCCGGCATTGCCAATTGAATGAATACTAAGCCTGCCAGCAGCGTAAAAATGACATATGGCAGGTTAAGCATCCAGCGCTTCTGGTGCAGGTCAGGGTACATAGCCAAAATGGCCGACGCGGCGCTGGCAAGGGTGAGCAGCGCCAGAAGCGCGATTTCTGCTGCGAATGCCGGACGCATAAGCTGCGCCGGTAGGTCCGGCCTCAGGTGCAGAAGATATTGCGCGCCAAAACCGTAGGCAAGCAGCAGCGCAGCCAGACGCCTGCCGAAATATCCCGGTGGTTTCAGGCGCGGTCTGGGAGCCTCGCTACTTAACGAAGCAATCAGCGCTGCAGTATCCATTTCATGTTCCAAAGGTATCCCTAATTTTTTTTACGGCGCGGTGGGCGGCAACTTTCACGGCAGATTCCTTCATGCCGAGCCTCTGGCCTGTCTCCTTGGCCGTGTAGCCCTCCACATGCATCATCGTTAAAATGCGCTGCTCACGCTCCGGCACAATATTTAATATGCCATCTACGGATTCGGAGTAAGTGGTGGGTTCGGTTACATCGGCCAGCACTTCGGCCAGTTCGTCAATATCCACTGTCTCGCGGCGCGTCCCGCTGTAAGCCTTGCGCAGGCTGTCGTTGATACGAAACTGGGCAATCGCCAGCAGCCAGGGCATAAGCGGGCGCTCGCCGTCATACGTGTGGCGCGCTTTATGGATGGAGATGAGAATCTCCTGCAGTGCATCCTCTGCATCGGCGGCGGGCAGCTTCCTGCAGGCAACACGCCGCAGAATGGGGGTCACCCCGTGCAAAAACCGGGTATAGCTTGCGTTATCACCTTCCAGCCCCGAGCGAAAAAGTGCGGCCAGTTCGCTGTATTTATCCGAATGCGATGTAACCATGCGCTGCGCCGCCACGAATCCATCTGTAAATAGCTATTTATATCATCATAGAGTGAAAAAGTGCATTCACAAGGAGTTACTATGCCAATCGATGCGTGCGCCTCATGCAGTTTTTCCAGCGCCACTGCCCATGCCGTGCGCGAACGCCAGCAGCCAAATACTGACGCCGCGCACAAGAACAAGCCGGCATCTGCTCCGGCCTTGCGCCCCGATCCTGCCCGGTTACTGGACATCAAAGCATGACGAACAAAATGCAACGCAGGGATTTTCTAAAATATGTGTTTGGCGGCATCATGCTGGCAGGGTTTTTTCCTTACTACAACGCAGGAAAGGCATTGGCCGCCAAAGCCATTGCGAAGCTCTCACTCTCCAATGCCGAGTGGAAAACGAGGCTGACGCCGCAGCAATATGAGATCCTGCGTGAGGAAGGCACCGAGCGGCCTTTTACCAGCGCCCTGCTTGAGGAGCACCGGAAAGGAATATTTGCCTGTGTTGCTTGCGGCCTACCGCTTTTTTCCTCGGACAGCAAATTCGATTCAGGCACCGGCTGGCCCAGCTTCTTCGATGCGCTGCCAGGCCATCTGGAAACCAGGACCGACTACCAGCTCCTGGTGCCGCGCACCGAGTACCATTGCGCCCGTTGCGGCGGCCATCACGGGCATGTCTTCAACGATGGCCCAAAACCTACCGGCCTGCGCTATTGCAGCAATGGTATGGTGCTCACATTCATCCCTAAAGAGGTGTAAAATGTATATCTTTCTTCGGTCTTTGCCCCTGGCGGCGATTGCGGGGGCGGTTTGCGCTTCGGCTAGGCATTTCGGAGGTTAGCAGTGATCCAATTGCTTGAGTCCGGATTATCCTTTCTGGAGGGGCTGGCGCTGATTGCAAGCCCCTGCATTCTGCCGGTGCTGCCGCTGGTATTGGGCGCATCGGTCGAGGGCGGCAGGAGGCGCCCATTTGGAATTATTATCGGCTTTGTGCTTGCCTTCACCGCTTTTGCATTGCTATCACGCAAGCTGGTGATGTTGCTTGGCATCAATCTCGATGCCATCAAATACGGCTCGTTGGTATGCCTTGCATTGTTCGGGCTGGTGCTGTTGTCTGAGAAACTCTCCAGCCGGTTCAGCGCTCTCACGCAACGCCTCGCCGGGGCAGGCAGCGCACTTAGCGCGGAAGCTAAGGACGGCTTTTGCAGCGGCCTGCTTATCGGTGCGCTGATTGGGCTGGTATGGACACCTTGCGCCGGACCGATTCTGGCAGCCGTGCTGGTGCAGGTTATCCGCCAAGAGTCTGACTTGAAAGCATTTTTTTTGGTTGCTTCGTTCGCGCTGGGCGCGGGCGTGCCCATGCTGGCTATTGCACTGACAGGAAGAAAAATCATGTCCGGATTAACATTTTTTACCACGCATGCTGAAGCCGTGCGCAAGGGCTTTGGCATCATCATCCTGATGGCGGTAGCCTTCATCGCCAGCGGCATTGATCCGCAGGCCCTCTTTAACGGACGGGATGCCTCCGGTCAGGCTTCCGCGCAGGAAAGCGGCTTGCACGATGCGCTGCCGAATCCTTATCCTGCGCCGGAGTTTACGGGCATTGAGGCGTGGCTCAACTCCCAGCCGCTGACGATGCAGGGCCTTAAAGGAAAAGTGGTGCTGGTGGATTTCTGGACCTATTCCTGCATCAACTGCGTGCGCACCCTGCCTTACGTGACGAAATGGGACAGGACGTATCGCGATAAGGGGCTGGTGATAGTGGGAATTCACGCACCGGAATTTGAGTTTGAGAAAAACAAGGCGAATGTCGAGGCCGCTATCGCCGCACATGGGATTGAATATCCGGTGGCGCTCGATAACCGGCTCGATACCTGGACGGCCTTCAAAAACCGCTACTGGCCCGCGCATTACCTAATTGACCGGCAGGGGCGCGTTGTATATGCGCATTTCGGCGAAGGAAATTACGCCGAAACGGAAAACAATATCCGCTATCTGCTGGGCTTGAGCGTTCAGGTGGCTGAAGCCCCCGAAGCGGCGGCCACGAGCCGTGACCAGTCGCCGGAAACTTATCTTGGCTATGCGCGCGCTGAGAACTTCGCAAGCCCCGAGCCGGTGATACGCGATGCGGCGCAAACCTATAGCGCCCCGAAATTCATCCCCGCTGACCACTGGGCATTGCAGGGAAGCTGGAAGATTGGCGCGGAGCATATCACCGCACTGAAAGCGGGGGACTCTATTTTGTATAATTTTACTGCCGGGAAAGTATTTCTGGTGCTGGGCACGCAGGACGGTGCGCCGGTAAAAGCAACAATCAGCCTAAATGGCGAGCCGGTCGGCCAGATGGCGGGTAAAGATGCCCCGGAAGGAACGGTTACAATCGGTAATCATACGCTTTACGAACTGGTCCGCCAGCCTAGCGTGAAAAACGGCTTGCTGGAAATTACGGCCCTATCGCCCGGACTGGAAGCCTATGCTTTTACGTTTGGGCTTTGAAGAAAGCGCATTTTCATTAACAATAGAAAGCCGGCTCTTACTTTACTGAAAATAGTTGTGTATTTACCTTTGATAAGGAATGGTCGCCGGTTCTGGTTCACGGAAGTTTGAAACCGCGCCTTTTGGCATTAGAGCCTTGCAATTAAAACAATAAGCGGTGCTATTTAAGAGAATATAGTTCGATGAATTTCATTAAGCCATTCGCCACCGAAGACCCTAAGGAAATAAACCGGCTCATCCATGAGATAGGCAACCAGAGCGCCATGGCGGGTGTCATTACCGTGGGCAAGGACGGAAAGCCTGTCAGTGGTTTCCTGCCGGTGGATTTTATTCCTTCTGCGGAAGGGCTGGGTTCGGTTATGCTGCATCTGGCGAATTCCAATGAACAGTTGGAAAGCCTGCGCAGTGGCGGGTGCGTGCTGATAGAATTCAAAAGCCCTGATCTTTATATATCGCCTTCATGGTTTAAAGACCGTAACCGTGCGCACAACCAATGTGCATGCCGTATTCAGGGATTGGTTTAAGCGGTCATGAACAAATGTTCAAACAAGTCGCATTTTTAGACCATAGCGCAAATCCTCGATAAAATGCGCAATCCGGTTTAAGAGTATTTCTCCTGACACACTTTCACCCTGCTATTTATTGCATATGACAAAAACACCCATCTCCACCCGCGAATTCACCCTGCTCATGGCCTTACTGATGTCGGTGGTGGCGATTTCGATTGATGCGTTGCTGCCGGCGCTGGGGCTGCTGGGGGCGGAGCTGGGAGTGGGAGGCTCCAACCGGGTGCAACTGGTGATCGGAGCGCTGTTTGCGGGTATGGCGCTCGGCCAGCTGGTGGCGGGGCCGCTGTCGGATGCGCTGGGGCGCAAGCCGGTGCTGTTCGCGGGCATGCTGCTGTACCTGGCAGGCAGCGTGTTTTGCTACATGGCGCAGGATTTCCACCTGCTGCTGGTGGGGCGGGTGATTCAGGGACTCGGCGTGGCGGGGCCGTATGTGACGGCGGTGTCGGTGGTGCGCGATAAATACAGCGGGCGCGACATGGCGCGCATCATGTCGTTGGTGATGATGATTTTTATCATGGTGCCGGCACTTGCGCCGAGCCTCGGGCAAATGGTGATGCATCTGGCAGGCTGGCGGGCGATATTCCTGCTTTATGTGGTGTATGCGGTGCTGGTGGGCTTATGGATTGCGCTGCGACTGGAGGAGACGCTCACGCCTGCGCACCGGTTGCCGCTGCGCGTGAGCGCTTTTACGCATGGGCTGCGCACCGTGATCAGCAACCGCACCTCGATGAGCTATATGCTCTGCATGGGGCTGTGCTTCGGCAGTTTTATCGGGTATCTCGGCGCGTCGCAGCAGATTTTCCAGGAACAGTTCGGCGCGGGCGAGGCGTTTTCGCTTTATTTTGGCGCTCTGGCGCTGGTGCTGGGGCTGGCGTCACTGCTGAATGCGCGCTTCGTGGCGCGGCTGGGCATGCGTGCGATCTGCCTGCATGCGATGGCGGCGATTGTGGTGGCATCCGTGCTGTTTCTGCTGCTGCATGCGGTGCTGGACACGGTGACGCTGCCGTGGTTCGTGGGCTATGCTGCGGTGCTGTTTTTCGCCTTCGGCTTGATTTTCGGCAATCTGAACGCGATTGCCATGGAGCCGATGGGGGAGATTGCGGGTATGGCCTCGGCAGTGATCGGGGCGGTGTCGTCGGTAATTTCGCTGGCGCTCGGCACGCTGATCGGCCAGTCCTATAACCATACGCTGATCCCGATTGCCTGCGGCTTCCTGGTGCTGGGCAGCGCTGCATGGGCGCTGATGCGGGTAGAGCGGCGCTGGCATATGATGCAGGTGGGGGGTGTTGCGCCGCATACGGAAGCGGATGCGCGGGCGCAGGCATAGGCGCTTGCGCTTAGAGATGGTTATAATAATATTATGCATCTACCCTGTCGTCCTCGGCGGCCCATAGGGCCGTCCGGGGACCCATCTATCCTCTGGCGCCAATGGAGAGATGGGTCCCCGGTTCCGCCTACGGCGGCCCGAGGACGACAGGAATAATACATAACGGAGGTATGGCATGGCAGAGATAAAGCGGATTGAAGCGGGGGCGCGGATGAGTGAGGCGGTCATCTATGGCGGCAGGCTTTATACGTCCGGCATCGTGGCGGATAAGACGATGGGCGGCTCGGTATTCGCGCAGACGCAGGAAATATTGCAGCAGATTGATGCTTTGCTGGCGCAGGCGGGTACGGATAAGGCAAGATTGCTGAAAGCCAATATCTGGCTCACCGATATCAGCCGGTTCGATGAGATGAACCGGGCGTGGGACGCATGGGTGATTTCCGGCAGCGCCCCGGTGCGCGCCACGGTGGAAGCGAAGCTTGCCGCGTCAGGCTATGACGTGGAAATTATGGTAGAAGCGGCCTGCTAGGCGAGTGTGCTAAAAGTATGCGATGCCGTTACGCACGCCATATTCCGGGGTGTAGAAATCACCGGTGGGGCGGAGCAACTGCTGGTATTCGTCGGCCAGCAATTCGTGGTTGCTGATAAAGCTGAGATCGAGGTCCATATGCCTGCTCCTTTGAATATCGTGACGGATCCCTTTGTACGCGGGCGGCTATAAAAACGATATGAGGAGTTTCCCCCGCATTCATGCAGCGCGCATTTACGGCTGCACCGCCGGGGTCACGCGCCAGATGCAATTGCCGACATCGTCGGCCACCAGCAGCGCGCCGGTTTTATCAGTGGTGACGCCTACCGGGCGGCCCATGGCGTTGCCGTCCGCATCCAGGAATCCGCTCAGCACCACTTCCGGCATGCCGCTTGGCATGCCGCCCGTGAAGGGTACGAAAATCACCTGATAGCCGCTGCGGGGCTTGCGATTCCACGAGCCGTGCTGGCCGATGAATGCGCCGTTCTTGTAATGCGCTCCCAGCAGGTCTGCCGTGTAGAAGGCGAGGCCGAGCGAAGCGGTGTGCGCGCCCAGCCCGTAATCCGGCGTCAGCGCCTTGGCTACCATCTCGGGGTTTGGCGGGGTGACGCGCGTATCCACATATTGGCCCCAGTAGCTGTATGGCCAGCCGTAAAAGCCGCCGTCTTTCACGGAGGTCATGTAGTCGGGCACCAGATTATCGCCCAGTTCGTCGCGCTCATTGACGGCGGTCCATAGCGCGCCGCTCTCCGGCTGCCAGCTCATGCCCACCGGGTTGCGCAGGCCTGAAGCGAACAGGCGCGATTGCCCGCTGGCGCGGTTGACGGCGAGGATGGCGGCGCGATTGGTTTCATTTTCGATACCGTTTTCCGCTACGTTGCTGTTGGAGCCGACGCTGGCGTAGAGCGTGGAGCCGTCGGGACTGGCAATCAGATTCTTGGTCCAGTGGTGGTTGAGCGGGCCGCCGGGGAGGTTGGCGAGCTTCGTGCCGGGCGCGGTGATGGCGGTTTCGCCATCATGATAGGGAAAGCGCAGGATGGCATCGGTATCGGCCACATAAAAATCTTGCCCAACCAGCGCCATGCCGAAGGGGGAGTTCAGGCCGGAGAGGAAGGCGCTGCGCTGGTCGGCCACGCCGTCTCCGTCCGTGTCGCGCAGAAGTGTGATGCGGTTAGCGCTTTCCACTCCCGCGCCGGCTTTTTTCATCGTCTTTTTCATGAACCAGCCTTTGATGCCCTTGCCGTCCTCCGGCTTAGGCGGGGCGTTGGTTTCAGCCACCAGTACGTCGCCATTGGGCAATACATAGAGCCAGCGCGGATGGTCCAGCCCTTCGGCGAAGGCATTCACCTGCAACCCGGCTGCCGCCACCGGCTTTGTGCCTTCCGGCCAGCCGGTGGCGGGGGCGACATTCACCGTCGGCACCAGTCCTTTATCCGGCGCAGGCAGGGAAGGGGAGGGACCGAAGCCGGTGGCGGCTGTCATGTCTTCCGCGTGCGCAATTGCCGAAAGCGCGAGCGATGCGGCAATGCATGCGCAGAAATGGCGGGGAAGAATATG
>CAYPEF010000039.1:11246-17196 GCA_964409675.1 uncultured Rickettsiales bacterium
ATTATTGACGGAGTGTGGCTGCCGGAAGGGAGGCGGTTTCATCGTTCAGCATGGTGTTGCTGCCGCGCATGTGGTGATAGGAATGCACCGCATAGGCTGCAATCGCCAGAAGGGCGACCAGCAGCAGAGTAAACAGCGCGGCGCGGGTTTCGTGGTGCGCCGCCTGGTTGCGCGTATTCATGGCCATGATTTGGGTCCTTTTATTGGCGTCCTGCAGGAAATGCCGGAGGGAGCGCGCGGCTCCCTCCGGAAGGCTTAGTAGTCGCTGGAGTAGCGGTTGCGCGAGGAGCGGCTGCTGCCGTAATCGCGGTCGTTATCGTTATAAGACCCGCCGTAGTTGCCCTGGCTGCCGCCCTAATTCCCGCTCTGGCCGCCATAGCTACCGCCGTAACCGCCCTGGCTGCCGCTACCGTAGCCGCTCTGGCTTCCATAACCGCCTTGGCTGCCGCTGCTGCCGGAGGAGTATTGATCATTATTACCGCGGCTGCTGCCGGAGCGGTTATCGTTGGTGAAGTCATCGTCATCGTAATAGGAAGAACGGCTCGAGTTCCTGGCCATAAGTATCTCCATGCAAAAAGATTGATAAATACACAAGCTTCCCATGAGCGCAGCGCTTGAGAGTGACGAGACGGTTTTAGGAAAAGCGAAGCCGCGCAGAATGCGCCGACAGGAAGGCTTGAGAGGAAATCAGCCTAGGCACTCAAGGATAAAGAGGTTGCGCCTGCTTTCAGGCAGGGCAATAAAATGACCGCAAACGAAGCGTGGAAATTGTAATTAACGGCTGCGTGTGCGCCAGACCGCGGCGATGAACAGCCACTTCGCCCACGGCAGCACCAATATGCACAGCACCAGCGCCAGCAGAGGAAGCGCGGTAGCGAGTAGCCAGTCCGGCCAGCCGGATTCCATCACCGCCAGCAGTACCAGCGGCGCCATGATATGGCCGACAATCATGATGGTAAGCCATGCCGGCCCGTCATCGGCGCGGATTATCCCCCACGGCTCGCCGCAGGCGCGGCACTCATCCACCTGTTTCAGATAGCGTTTGAACAGCGGCGCGCCGCCACAGCGCGGGCAGCGGGCGCGCAGGGATCGTATGGCGAGGGTACGGAAATGTTCCCATTTGCCTGGAGAAGCGTTCATGCAATCGCAACCAGCTTATTGCGGCTAGTGTGGCCGCGCAGGATGGAAAGGCGCGACGGCGCGACACCCAGATGCTTCGCCAGCAGTTTCAGCATGGCTTCATTGGCCTTGTTATCCTCTGGCACGGCGGTGACATAGACGCTCAGCGCCTGTGTGCCGTCGGCCAGCAGGCGCGGCTCGCCGATACGCTCGGAAGCGGCTTTGGGGGTAAGGCGTACGGCAAGGGTGGAGGGCGTCATGCCGCTAATATAGGGTATTCGGCGGCATTTGTCAGGTAATGTTGGGCAAAAGCTCAGGCGCCGTATAAATCCCGATACCAGGGAGCTGTTTCCAGCGTTGGCCTGAACCAGTCGAATCCCCAGTAATCCGGGTTAAGCGCTTTGCGTTTCTCGATTTCCTGTTCGATCAGGGATTTGTATTTGGCATAAAAGGCGAACTGGATTTCCCAGTCTTCTTTCGGGGTGCGCGCATCTTCTTCTTCCGGTTCAGTGGCAAGCGTATCCAGCCGCTCCATCAGCTTGAGCACGCTGGCGAGCATCTTGGCATCACCTTCAAGCGCCTGGCGGATCATGTTTTTCACCAGTGCTTGGGCCTTAGTGATGGCGGCGTTTCCATCATCGGTGGGCAATTCCTGCGATAGTTCGGCGAGGAAATCGGTGAGGATGGTTTTTTCGCCGGTGGAGATGGAGCGGGGCTTTCGGGTGGTCATGGCATTTCCTCTTGGTATTCCCAGCAGGATGCATGAAAACGCACGATCAGGAAGATGCTTATTATTGTTACTCCGCCGTATGGCGGGGTCTGGGGGAAAATGCGCTGCATTTTCCGGCGTTGCTTTGCAACGCCACCGGATCCCGCAACGAATGCGGGATGACAAGATTAAAGTTCGGCGATGTATTCTTCCAGTGCGTGTTCCGCTTTAGCAAGGTCATGTTGCAGTGCAGCATGGGAGTCGTTCAGGCGCTTGAGCTGGTTTGCGTCGCCGCCGGTGCAGCAGGTGGCGATCTCGTTTTCCAGCGCGTCTTTCTGCGCCTGCAGCTCAGCGATGGTGCGCTCCAGTTTTTCGGCGTCGGTGGCGGAGGTGCTGGAGCCTTTCTTTTTCTGCTTGTGCGCGCGGGCTTCCTGCTTGGCGTCTTCGCGCTCCTTGCGGCGCTGCTTCACCACAAGCGCGCGGTAGGCGTCGAGGTCGTCTTCATAGGGCTTGCAGGTGCCATCGGCTACCAGCCACAGCCGGTCGGCGACGCATTCCACCAGATGGTTGTCGTGGCTGACGATGATCACCGCGCCGTTATAGTGGTTCAGTGCCTGCATCAGCGCCTCGCGGGCGTCGATATCCAGATGGTTGGTGGGTTCGTCGAGCAGCATGATGTGCGGAGCGTCGAAGCTCATCAGGCAGAAGAGAAGCCGTGCTTTCTCGCCGCCCGACAGCTCGCCTACCTTGGTGTCGGCCTTATGCTTATCAAAGCCGAATTTGCTGAGCGCCGCGCGGACTTTCATCTCGGGCGCCGGTTTCATCGCATCCTTCATCACCTCGAAGGGGGTGAGCTTCACGTCCAGCTCGTCGGTCTGGAACTGGGCGAAGTAGCCGACGCGGAGCTTGCCGGATTTATGCACTTGTCCGCTGAGAGGCGCAAGCCGGCCTGAGAGCAGTTTGATTAACGTTGATTTGCCGTTGCCGTTGGCCCCGAGCAGGGCGATGCGGTCGTCATTGTCGATGCGCAAATTCAGTTTTTTGAGCACCGGCTTGCCGGGAGTATAGCCGGCGTCCACGGTCTCCAGCGTGATCAGGGGCGATTTTTCTTCCTGCGGCTCGGGGAAGGTAAAGGCGGTCACGCGCTCGGCCATCACCGCGTCCACGATATCCATTTTTTCGATCATCTTCAGGCGGCTTTGCGCCTGACGCGCCTTGCTCGCTTTGGCACGGAAGCGGTCTACGAATTCCATCATGCGCGCTTTCTGCGCCTGCTGTTTCTCATGCAGCGCCTGCTGGTTCATCAGGCGCTCGGCGCGGGTACGCTCGAACTGGTCGTAGGTGCCGGTGTAGAGGTTGAGCTTCTGGTTTTCCAGGTGCAGGATGTGGGTGACGGTTTTATTCAGAATATCCCGGTCATGGCTAATGATGACCATGGTTTTGGGGTAGCGCATCAGGAAATTCTCCAGCCAGACCATCGCCTCGAAATCGAGGTGGTTGGTGGGCTCGTCGAGCAGCAGTAGGTCGGGCTGGGTAAAGAGCGCCGCCGCCAGCGCCACGCGCGCGCGCCAGCCGCCGGAGAAGGCGGAGATCGGCTGGTTCTGCGCCTGCTCGCTGAAGCCAAGCCCGGCGAGGATGGTGGCCGCGCGCGAGGGTGCGTCATACGCGCCGATTTCTTCGAGGCGGGTGTAGATATAGCCGATGCGGTCGGGGTCGTGCGCGGTTTCGGCTTCCGTCATCAGGGCGGCGCGCTCGGTATCGGCGTTCAGCACTACGTCGATCAGCGGCGTGTCGTCCTCGGGGAGGTCTTGCCGCACCATGCCGAGCTTTGCGCCGCGGATCAGCGAAATCTCGCCGCCGTCGGCGGCCAGCTCGCCGGAGATCAGCTTGAACAGCGTCGATTTCCCGGTGCCGTTCGGCCCCACCAGCCCGACCTTATGCCCCGCCGGGATGCTGGCCGACGCGCCTTCCAGCAGCGTGCGCCCGGCAATGCGGTAGGTGAGGTTCTGAATGGTGAGCATGGAATGTCCGCTATTAATAAATAAGCCGCGCAAACTAACGGGTTGCGGCCTATCGGTCAATTGCATTGACGCATTCTTGCGGATGACGGATAAGGGAATATCTTTACTAAATCCTCTCTATAAACCACTTTATTATCGTCATTCCCCGAATTTTCCATCAGGAAAATTATAGGGGAATCCGTGAAGGGTGCGGCATGGATTCCCCTATAATCGCTACGCGATTCGGGGAATGACGGAGGAAAACAGGGGATTACAAAGGGAAAAAACAAGCTTTACTATGCCCACCACCCGCGACCAAGCGCTTACTATCTTACAAAAAACCTACGGCTATCCGAGTTTTCGCGGGGAGCAGGCTGAGATTATCGAGCATGTGATTCAGGGCAACCATGCCTTCGTGCTGATGCCGACGGGGGGCGGCAAGTCGCTCTGTTACCAGATTCCGGCGCTGTGCCGGGAGGGGGTGGCAATCATCGTCTCGCCGCTGATTGCCTTGATGCAGGACCAGGTGAGCGCGCTGACCGAACTCGGCATCCGCGCCGCCGCCATCAATTCCAACCTGCCCGCCAGTGAGGTGGCGCGCGCCAAGCAAGGCATCCGCGACGGCACGCTCGATATGGTCTATGTGGCGCCGGAGCGGCTGCTGATGGAGGATTTTCTCGATCTGCTTTCGCAGGCAAAGATTGCGCTTTTTGCCATTGACGAGGCGCACTGCGTCTCGCAGTGGGGGCATGATTTCAGGCCGCATTATACGCAGCTCAACCTGCTGGCCGAGCGCTTCCCGCAGGTGCCGCGCATCGCGCTCACCGCCACCGCAGACGCGCCGACGCGAAAAGACATTGTGGAGCGCCTGCATTTAACGCAGGGCCGCAGCTTCGTGGCCGGGTTTGACCGGCCCAATATTCATTACACGATCCTGATCAAGGATAATCCGCAGAAGCAGATATTACGCTTCATCCAGGAGCAGCACCCAAAGGATAGCGGCATCGTCTATTGCCTGTCGCGCAAGACTACGGAAGAAACGGCGCGGTGGCTGGCCGGGCAGGGGTTCAAGGCACTGCCCTATCATGCGGGGCTGTCGGCGGAAGAACGCGCGCGTAACCAAGAGCGGTTTTTGCGCGAGGATAATATCATCATGGTGGCGACCATTGCGTTCGGCATGGGCATCGACAAGCCGGATGTGCGGTTTGTGGCGCATATGAATATTCCCAAGAATATCGAGGCTTACTATCAGGAAACGGGCCGCGCCGGGCGCGACGGGCTGCCCTCCAATGCGCTGATGGTATACGGCATGCAGGACGCGGCGATGCAGCGCAGCTTCATCGAGGAATCGAACGCGCCGGATGTGCAGAAGCGTATCGAGCACCAGAAACTGAATGCGCTGCTGGGACTATGCGAAGCGGCAGGGTGCAGGCGGAAAGTGCTGCTGGAATATTTTGGCGACACCGGCGAGCCGTGCGGCAATTGCGATACCTGTCTGTCGCCGCCGGAGACGTTTGAAGGCAGCGTGGCTGCGCAGAAGGCGCTTTCCTGCGTGATTCGCACCGGCCAGCGGTTCGGGGTGAGTTATCTGATTGATGTATTGATAGGCAGGAGCAACGAGCGCATGGAGCGCTTCGGCCATGATAGGCTGGCGACCTTCGGAGTGGGCACCGAGCTTTCCAGGCAGGAATGGCAGAGCGTCTTCCGCCAGCTGGTGGCGCTGAATTTGCTCTGGGTGGACAGCGCCGAGCATGGCGGCATCAAGCTGACACCGGCGGGCACGGCGTTTTTGAAGGCGCGTGAGGCGCTGGCGCTGCGGCGCTTTACCGGCAAGATACGCGCGCCGCGGCCCATCCGCAGTGCACCGGAGGCGGCGTTCGAGGCGGAGGTGGATGCGCAGCTGTTCGCTGCCCTCAAGGCCGCGCGGCTGGAGCTGGCGCGGGCGCAGAATTTGCCGCCCTATATCATCTTCCACGACAAGACCTTGCGCGACATGGCTGCCATGCGCCCGCTCACGCGCGAGGCGTTGAGCGGCATCAGCGGCGTCGGCGAGCGCAAGATGGAGCGGTATGGGGAGGTGTTTTTGAGCGTAATCAACCAGCATGAGCTGAGCGCGGCGTAA
>CAYPEF010000040.1:0-12961 GCA_964409675.1 uncultured Rickettsiales bacterium
CTCCCATTGAAAATATCTTCCGTTTTTGGCTTCAGGGGACTTGAGTAATTTTCCTATCCCTTGTAAAACCTCAAGGAATTGCACCAAGCGGTTCGAAGTTTTTCCGCGCTGGTGCACCACTTCGGAAGTGGCCGTTTGTAAAAACGGTTCGAGTCCGCTCCAGCCAAAGACTTAGCTCTGGTTCTAAATTTCCGGTACCCAATTTGCATGGATTAGGATAGAAATTAGGCAAATCAAATAGATAAGCGATTCTAACTATGCCTGACATAAATCTGCAAATTACGCCTTGGAAACTTGCTGTATGCAAACTTACGGCTGAGCAATTGCCTGCATGGTCACAGCCTTCTCACTTTCTAAGCTACACTAAAACTACAGATGAATATTCTTTGGTTTGCGAAGCGCACTATGTTCCCAAAGAAATAAAAGCTGAAACCGGTTGGGATTGCATTAAGGTCGAAGGCGTGCTGGATTTCTCTTTAATAGGTATTATTGCCGGAATTACGGCAATTCTTGCGGCAGAAAAGATTAGCGTATTTGTCGTTTCTACTCACGATACCGACTATTTACTAATCAAAGAGGAAAAGGCGAGGCAAGCTGTTCAAGCATTGAAATCAAGCGGCTATAACTTTGTGAATTGATAAACTTCCCCATTCTTCCAAAACGCTGATAAACTCTAAAACCCGATTCAAACTTTCTCCGCGCTGGTGCACCATGGTTAGATCTCCGAATATATAAACAGCGATGACTATGCATAAGAACACGATCTGCCTATGGTATAACAATGACGCTGAGGAAGCCGCGCGTTTTTATGCACGAACCTTCCCTGACAGCACAGTGGGCGCGGTGTTCCGTGCGCCGGCGGATTTTCCGGGCGGCAAGGAGGGCGATGTGCTGACGGTTGAATTTACCGTATGCGGCGTGCCGTGCATCGGGCTGAACGGCGGCGATGCGTTTAAGCACAACGAAGCATTTTCTTTTCAGATAGCCACCAATGATCAGGCGGAGACCGACCGTTACTGGAATGCGATTATCGGCAACGGCGGCGCGGAAAGCGCATGCGGCTGGTGCATGGATAAATGGGGGCTCTCATGGCAGATTACGCCGCGCGTCCTCACCGAGGCGCTGGCCAAAGGCGGCGACGCGGCAAGACGTGCATTCGAGGCAATGCTTACCATGGATAAAATAGACATTGCCAGGATTGAAGCAGCTGTACGCGGCGAAAGCGCCTGAAGCATATAGCTGGTCATAGATTGATACTATCGCAGTTCGTGTTCATGCGTGTATAGTGCAAGATACTATGCAAAGACGAGCGTATATCCTACGAACGGCATTATGCCTGGGCTGCATGATCGGCGCCATCTGGACGATATGGCTTACTGGCACCCAATGGCAAGAAGCCCAAAACCGGATTGCCAGTTTTGCCCGCACGGCGCTTGACCCCGAATACAGAAACGCCGCCTGGCACGCCAGGAAGCTTCCTTCGCCAAATTACAGCAGCCGCAACGGGTTGCCGATTCGCTTTATTATCCTGCATTACACGGCTTCCACCCGCGGCATACACGGGTCGCTGAGATGGTTTTTAAGCCCGAAATCCAAAGCCAGCGTGCATTACGTAATTACAGCGGCAGGAAGCACCATGCAACTGGTGCCGGAGGAGAAAGCGGCCTGGCATGCCGGCGCAAGCGGCTGGCTGGGAACGACCAGCATCAATGAAATGTCCATCGGGATCGAGCTGGAAAATTCCGGTTATGACCCCTACCCCCGACGCCAGATGAATGCGTTGATAAAGCTGATGCGCGATATATTAAGCCGTCATCCGGTGGAGCCGCGCAATATCCTCGGGCATTCGGACGTGCAGCCATTGTTTAAAAACGATCCGGGAGAATTTTTCGACTGGGCGTATCTCTCCCGGCATGGAATCGGCTTGTGGCCGGAGGTTCCGGCGGTAGAAAATATCCCCTTACTCGCCCCATCCGATAGCGGCGAACAGGTGATCCTTCTGCAGCGGCGGCTGACTGCTTACGGATATTTCCTGCCCGAAACCGGAACGTTCGACGAGCTGACTTACCGAGTGGTGGTGGCATTTCAGCGCCATTTCCGCCCCGAACGCATTACCGGCCGGTGGGATGCCGACTGCGATACCCGCCTGGAATGGCTTCTGAACCATATTCAGCCCTGAGGCACAATATCATGGCGCAGTTGTAGGAGAAGCAAGATTGCGCGGTATAGATGATACGAGCGTCCATGACTCAGCACTGGCACTGCGCCAGAAGCGCTTCTGCTGCATCGGCGAAATATCGTTTATTTCCGGCGGCGGCTCCGTAAGGCCGAATTGCATCGGCGCAAAGCGCTGCAGCAGTAAGGCGGCCTGAACGGGCGAGATGAATTCTGTATCGGGGATTTTCCCTAATTGCCGCAGGTAAAACTGCGTGTTCCAGTATTTAAAAAGCACCATGCTCATTTGCCGCTGCATCGGGGTTAGATTACCTTCTTTAAGCATAGCATAATAGCGTTCTGGTGCGGAGATCAGTGCAACAAGAAACATTGCCTCCGCTTCCGTTATATCTTTCAGCGTTTTATGAAAATAGAACTGCGCTCCCTGATTCATCCCATATAGATTAGGCGCCATCTGCACTATAGAGACATAGAGGCTGAAAATTTCCTGCTTGGTGAAATTCCGCTCCATCTTGAACGCATAGATCATTTCCACATATTTACGCCACCAGTTGCGCTCCGGCGTGAGAAAAACATTCTTAACGAGCTGCTGGGTAAGCGTACTAGCGCCGTAAAGCTTCTTGCGATGATTGTAATAATGCTTCAGAGCATAGAGAATGCCATAGGGGTTGACCCCCTTATGGCTGAAAAACATCCGGTCTTCCGTGGCCGTAATTCCAATGATCAATGAAGACGGCAGTTCGTCAAACGGAATGTAACTATCGGAAGCAATCCCAGCATAGCGTACCGCCCCAGCCCCGTAAGGGGAATATGCCATACTGGTGCGCAGCTTCTCTACCGGTGCTTCTATATAAAGATACGAAGCATGCACCGCCATAAGCAGAAATACAGCGCAGAGAATAAATACGGAATATCTTATCCGTTTAGTAAAGCAAGATGCGCCGACAGTCGGATTGTCAGCATCGCATTTGTAAATACTTCCCGCCCTTCCTTTCAGGTTCATATCTGCACTATGCTTTTACCGCTCTACGGTAGCTGGCGGCAATGTCACGCCCCGCGGGCCGATAGGAACCACCCGCCAGCGCACTGGCTGCTTCTGCTGCGGCGCAGATAATTGCAGGTGAGCAGGCGTTCCCGCAAAACAGCCAAGCGAATAGGGGTATTCCGCCGTGAAGTGGTAATGGTACATCGTTTTCATCTTGCCATCCCATAGGATGGCATGGGTATGGCCGTGGCAGGCGTCGAGATTGGCGTTGCTCAGCCTTTCGCCGTCTTCTCCCATTGGGCCGTAGATACCGAATCCGTCGAGCGCGTAGCCGACCAGATCACTGTGCATGCCGTGCCTGCCCGCTTCATCGGTGAAGCATTCGCTCCAGGCGTGGTAATGATATTCGCCGCGCGGCGCCGGGTGGCCGCCGCAGTGGTCCAGCGCTTCATGCGCCGGGGCGTCATGGCCCTTGGCGTCGAGCGCGCTGAATAGCGGCGCCCCCGTCAGCATGATACCGATAGCCCCCATGGGCAGGCAAGACGGGTCCTGCGCTTCCTGCGGGTTCAGCGGCAGGCGCCATAATATACCTTGTTCGGCGATAGTATTTGGATTCGGGTCATATGCGTATGCAGGTTCAATGGTGCTTACAGGAAACTCGCCGGTTGCATGGCCGGGGAATCCGTTGGAGGCGATAATGCGCGTGTTTTGTTCGAGTCGCATGTCAAACATAGCCGTTGGCCAGATAACATTGCCCTGTATCACAGGCTTCGCATCGGGTTTCCAGTCCGCCCCAACTATCCACGGACCATTTGCCGCAGGCCCGCCCCTGCCGAATGAGGACTGGCAGGCAAAGACATGATCCTGTTTCGGTTCGGCGGATATTTTACCGTCTCCCAGCGGCAGCGTATCGGCATATGCCATGCCAGCGGAAGCCGTGAATAACATGTGGAAAGCCGTAATGTATGTAAGTATTGCACGCATCGCTTCCTGCCCTGCCAATTGGTTCACCTGTAGCGGGCCATGCCGGATGCAGCCGGATAATGTAGCCGCTTATTCCTGCGCACGCCCCAGCGACGAGACGATTTCCCTTGCCGCCAGCCGGGGCTGGGGAGACTGCGTAATCGGCCGCCCGATGACTAAATAATCCGCGCCAAGCGCCAACGCCTCCGCCGGGCTCATGGTGCGCTTCTGATCGCCCGCATCGCTGCCCGCCGGGCGGATGCCGGGAACTACCAGCGTGAAATCGGGCCCGCATTGCTTGCGAAGCAGCGCTATTTCGTGCGGCGAGCAGACCACGCCGTCCAGCTCTGCTTTCTGCGCCAGTTCCGCCATGCGCTTTACCTGATCGGATACATAGCCGGATATGCCTAACGCCGGCATATCGTCATTGGAGAGGCTGGTCAGCACCGTTACTCCTACGATCAGCGGACGTTTGCTTTTCCCGTATTCAGCCTGAAGCGTAGCCTCGGCGGCAGCCTTCATCATGCCGTACCCACCTATGGTATGCACGGTCATCATGAATACCGGCAGGCTGCGCGCGGATGCAATGGCGCCCGCAACCGTGTTGGGAATATCATGGAATTTAAGATCAAGAAACACCGGCGCGCCGCTTTGCGCCACCTTATGCACGCCCTCGGGGCCATTGGCTGTGAAAAATTCCAGCCCTAGCTTCACCGCTCCCACTTCCGGGCGAAGCTCTGCTGCAAGGCGCGCCGCTTCATTGGCGTCTTTGGTATCGAGCGCGCAGATGACGGGGTTAGGCGGCATTGTTCTTGCCGAGCGCATAGACCGTGCTGCCGCGCACCACCGTGCGCACCGCCCTTCCCTTGACGGGATAATGATCGAACGGTGAATTCTTCGATTTACTGACGAATTCTTCCGGCTCGATATCCCATGCATAATCAAGGTCGATCACGCATAAATCGGCCACTGCGCCCTTGCGCAGGCGGCCCACGGGAAGGCGGATGATGTCGGCGGGTTTATAGGTCATCGCGCCCAGCACTTCGCGCAGCGGCATGATCTTCTGGTGATAGAGCGCAAGCGACAGCGGAAGCATGGTCTCCAGTCCCACGATGCCAAACGCCGCCGAGGTGAGCGGCACGCGCTTGCTTTCCTGGTCGTGCGGCGCATGGTCGGTGGCGATGGCGTCGATGGTGCCGTCGCGCAAGCCTTCAATCACTGCCTGACGGTCGATCTCGGCGCGCAGCGGCGGGTTCATCTTGGCGAAGGTGCGATATTCCATCACCGCTTCGTCGGTGAGCATGAAATGGTGCGGCGCGGCTTCGCAGGTAACGCGGATACCGCGCGCCTTGGCGCGTCGCACGGCGTCGATGGCTTCATGGGTGGAGATGTGCAGCACGTGGTAATGCCCGCCGGTCAGTTCTGCGAGCGTAATGTCGCGCTCCACGATCACCGATTCGGATGCGTTAGGGATACCGGGCACTCCCAAATGCGCCGATACCTTTCCTTCGTTCATGCAGCCGCCGGCGGAGAGATTTAAATCCTCAGCATGCTGCGCGATGGGAACATCCAGCATTTTGGAATAGGCGAGCGCCTTGCGCATGACGCCGGAATTCATCACTGGCAGCCCATCATCGGTGAAACCGAGCGCGCCGGCTTCCTTCAGCAATCCCATCTCGGTGATTTCCGCGCCCTTCATGCCTTTGGTGATGCAACCATAAGGATATACGTTGATGTAGGCCGTCTCCCGCGCGCGGCGCTCGATGAAGGCCACCACCGATACATCATCAATCACCGGCTTGGTGTTGGGCATGCAAACAACGGTGGTTACGCCGCCGACTGCCGCCGAGCGTGAGCCAGTGGCGATGGTTTCCTTATGCTCCTGCCCCGGTTCGCGGAAATGAACCTGGATGTCAAGCAGCCCCGGGCAGAGCACATGGCCCCCGCAATCCACCACCTCAATGCCTTCCGGCACGCCTTCACGAAACAACGCCGGTCCGAGATCGGCGATCACGCCGCCATCGGTCAGCAGCGCGCCTTTTTCATCGAGACCGGTTTCCGGATCGATCAGCCGCGCATTGATATAGGCGGTTTTTTGGCCGGGGGATTTTTGCTTGGGGAGGGAAAAATGTTGCTGCGGGTTATTCATGGTAATGCACTTTGCTGTAGTTCCTGTTTGGCTGCGTTCACATCGCGCTGGAATTCGGCGCTTTGCATCATGCTTCCGAGTATCAGCAGCGCCATTTCCTTCCCGGCTTTCACGTCGTGCGGGTAATGCATGCCCACCAGCACGCGGTGCTGCGCGATTTTCTCCGCCTGCAGCAAAAACACCTGACGCTTTTGCGGCAGCGCCAGCGAAAGCACATAGGCCAAGACGAAGCTTCCGGCAGTGTGGCCGCTTGGGTAGGCGGGATTGTCATGCGCGTCGATCAATGCCTTTACCCGGGAATCCATCAGGTATGGGCGTTTTGTATTCCAGTAATTCTTCGCCTGCTTTACCACACCGCGTGACGTTGCCTCCGCCCGCTCAAGCAACCTATATAACGCGGGATAGGCGCTGCGGGTAAGCGCAGGCACGGCTTCGGCCACCATTTCCGGCGTCAAATGACGCTCTGCCGCTGCTTCTTTCAGTGCCGCCGGGTCGGCATGCTGCTGCAGGGCCAGAATGGTGTCGATGTCCTGTTTCCAGATATCGCTGGCGGGCGCGGGCGGCGGGCTTAGCAGGGTCGGCGGCAGGACAGCGGGGTCGAAATAGGTTTGCGCCCCAGCCAGCGGTGCGATCACCAGCCACAGCACCAGCGCCGCGCCGAAGCGTTTTGTAGCCCCGCTCATGCCAGCAGCTCCAGCACCGCCTGGCGCACCGCCACGCCCATTTCCACCTGGTCGAGGATGATGCTGCGGT
This sequence comes from uncultured Rickettsiales bacterium, assembly GCA_964409675.1. GTDB lineage: Bacteria > Pseudomonadota > Alphaproteobacteria > Rickettsiales > SXRF01 > CAYMDD01. Next base: position 7,026 of record CAYPEF010000040.1, read on the forward strand.
GAATGTCGTCGGCCAGTTCGGTGTCGATTTCCACGCCACGGTTGATCGGCCCCGGGTGCATGATGAGGGCTTCCGGCTTCGCATAGGATAGTTTTTCGCGGTCAAGGCCGAAGAAATGGAAATACTCGCGCACCGACGGCACGAAGCAGCTTTCCATGCGCTCCAGCTGAAGCCGGAGCATCATGATGATGTCGCAGCCTTTCAGCCCCTCGCGCATGTCATAAAAATATTCTGCGCCAAATGATTCCGGGCAGGCCGGCATCAGCGTCGGCGGGGCGATGATGCGCACCTTCGCGCCCAGCTTGTTCAGTAATAAAATATTGGAACGCGCCACGCGGCTATGCAGGATATCGCCGCAGATCGCCACCGTCAGCCCTTCGATGCGGCCCTTGTGGCGGCGAATGGTAAGCGCATCCAGCAGAGCCTGCGTGGGGTGTTCATGGCAGCCGTCGCCGCCGTTGATGACGGCGCAATTGACCTTGCGGGCGAGCAGTTGCACTGCGCCGCTTTCCGGGTGGCGCACCGCGATGAAGTCCGGGTGCATGGCATTCAGGCTCATGGCGGTGTCAATCAGCGTTTCGCCCTTCTTCACGGAAGAAGCCGCTACCGACATGTTAATCACATCCGCCCCCAGGCGCTTGCCCGCCAGCTCGAACGACGTGCGAGTGCGGGTGGAGTTCTCGAAGAACAGGTTGATCAGCGTCCGGCCCTTGAGGATGGCGTGCTTTTTATCAGGGGCGCGGTTTTTATCGATATAGGTTTCCGCCAGCGCCAGCACGGCATTGATATCCGAGGCGCTCAGGCCTTCGATGCCGAGCAGATGGCGATGCTTAAATGATGTTCCGGGTGCTGTCATACCGAGAGGCGAACATATAGGGCGAAAACCGGCTTGGCAATGCCTGTCTTTCGCTTTCAACGCTGTTTACATGCGCCCGCTTTGCCTATAGAGTGCGCAGCGTTCAAAAAATCGAGCCAGCACAGCCCCTATGAAGCACCTCCCCCTCCTCCTGCTCTCTGCCACGCTGCTTTCTTCCTGCTCGGAGGGCATGTTCCCCGGCATGGAGGGTAAGCTGGACGGGAAGTCCTACCTATCCAAGATGGACGGTCCGCAGGTGCCCACTGTGGACAGCACCCTGCTTTCCAGCGCGGCCGATCTGGAAAAGAGCGGCGATTTCCGCTCCTCCGCCCAGATATACAAGCAGCTTCTGGATAAAAACCCCAAAGACACTGCACTGGCCTATAAGCTGGCCGAATCCTTACGCAAAAGCGGCGAATACGACCCGGCGATCAGCCTGTACGACACGCTGCTCGCTGATGACGCGAAAAACGCCGACCTCCTCGAAGGCAAGGCGCTGGCGCTGCTGGCCAAGGGCGAAATGGACGCTGCGGGCGCGCTGCTGACGCAGGTGCAGAAAATTAGCCCGGACCGCCCGCGCACGCTCAATGCGGCCGGCATCCTGTTCGCTTCCCGCAACATGACCGATGACGCTCATTATTATTTTGCCCGCGCGCTGGAGAAAAACCCCGCCAGTGTCACGGTCCTGAATAATATGGGCCTGCTTTACGCCGTCGAGGACAATACGCCGCAGGCAATCTCCACACTCCGCCAGGCCTCCGCGCTGGCCGGAAGCGGCACGGCGGCGCGCAAGAATATCGATCTCAACCTTGCGATGGTATATGGCGCCAGCGGGAAAATGGCGGAAGCGGAGAGCATTGCGAAACAATATTTCTCCGGCGCGGCGCTCAGCAACAATATGGGGCTATACGCGCATCTGGCGCAGAACGATTCGCTGGCCAAAACCTACTTCAACATGGCGCTTTCCGAGAGCAAAACGTATTATGAACGCGCCTGGAAAAACCTCGACGCCGTGGGCGGCAGCGGCAAGCAGGCGCTGGCCGACACCAAAGGCAAGCAGATCAGTTTTGCCCCGGCGGCGCATGATATTAGCGCGGCCGGCAATCCCGCCTGGGTGGAGGCGTTGCGCCGCCCATCTTCCACCTCCGCAGCCGCACCTGCGGTTCCTGTGCAATCGCACAGCGAAATGGCTGCGCCGGTAGAACAGGTAGCCATTAACAAGCCGCTGCCGGTTTCAAAGGAGGTTTCAGTGCAGGCGAGCACACCTCCCGCTCTCCCCGCAAAGGAAGAGGATAAGGGCATAGAAACTGCGGAAGCGCCTGCCACCATTCGCAAAGAAGCTCCCCACAAGGAAGAAAAGGCCGGCAAGGCAAAAGCCGGGGTTCCCGCGCCGCAGGAGGTGCTGGCCACCAGCGAATCCTTAAAGACCGAAACTGCCGCCCCAAGTGCTTCGCCATCGTCAGGAAGCGCTACTGAGAGCAAGCCGGAAGCTTCCGCTACGGCTGATGCCACGGCATCCGGTCAGCAAGGCGATAAACCCGCCGTGAAGAACGGCTTCCAGGCGCTCGGCCAGTGGATGAGCGGAGCTATGCGCTAGCTGGATAAGGGCTATTTTCGCTTAAACGAAAGACAGATACGCCTATTTGCTCGCCTGCAAATATTTTTTCAGGTGTATGTATTTTATACTGCTGAAAAATAGCTTTTATTTTCCTACTTCCCGCGCGCCGATGATGCCTTTATACAAAAGATGCAATTTTTGATTGCCAGCTAATACAATATCCATTATCAACACCATCCCTTCCTATTTTATCCCTTCTCTCCCTTTTTACACATCATCCTTTTAAAAACCACCCTTGCCCACCACGCCCGTATTGCGACTGGCAAGCTATGCATTTTTTGCATATCTGAAGCAATTTTTGGGCAGTAGTATTGCTTATTAGTAATGCCTATAGTGATGGTCAAGAATACAGTGATGGAGGCATTTATGCGCACCGTTTTTTACAGCCGCTCTTACCGTTGGTTCCTGCAATGGGCAATCCTCGTCATGGCTACAGGCCTGATGACCGCCTGCACCAACGCGCCCGTCGCGCGCCCCGGCATGGTCAATTATTCATACACCCCCTCGGCTGCCGGCCAGCCGACCGTCTTCACCCCGATGACGCTGGAAGATTATTAATCCGTTTGGATGAACGCAAAAGCCTGCTTCCTGATGGAAGCAGGCTTTTTTATACCTGTTTGCATATCCACTTTATTGGGCATCACTGTACTGAAGCCCTCCTTTCCTACGCTTATCATCCCCGCGCAGGGCGATAACAGCCGAAAATCACCCTTCGATCTTTAGCTGACCGACTAGTTCTTCCATCTCGGCAAAGCCGGGCTGATAGTGAGTGGGAACGGCGCTGCGGCCGATTTCCAATGAAAGCTGCGGGGCAAGGCCCTTCAGGTGGGCAACTAATACGTCGCGGATAATAAAGTAAAACTGCTGCTCTTCATCCATCGATTGCTGTGCCTTACCCGCAATCGGCCCCACCAGGCAGTAGGAAAGGAACACGCCGAGGAAGGTCCCCACCAGCGCGCCGCCGATCATCTTACCGAGAATTTCCGGCGGCTCGTTAATGCTTGCCATTGTTTTGATTACGCCCAGCACCGCCGCTACGATACCGATAGCCGGCAGGCCTTCGGCCATGGATTGCAGCGCGTGCGCCGGCGCGCCGGCTTCGTGGTGGTGTTTTTCGATCATCTTATCCAGCGTGTCTTCGGTCTGGATCGGGTTTTCCATGCCCATGGTCATGTTGCGCAGCGTGTCGCAGATCATGTCGATGGCGAAGTGGTCGTGCAGTACGTTGGGGTATTGCTTGAAGATGGAGCTTTCCTCCGGCTTTTCGATATGCGGCTCCACCGCGATCATGCCCTTGGATTTCATTAGTTTGCACAGCAGGAACAGCAGGCAGAGCAGGTCTTTATAATCCTGCTGCTTCCATTTTGGGCCTTTCATCGCCTTGCCGAAGGCCTTGCCGATTTTCTTCAGCACGGTGCCCTTGTTGGCAATGATCAGCGCGCCCACAGCACCGCCGCCAATGGCCATCAATTCATGCGGCGCGGCATGAATAATAATCTCCATCTTTCCACCGGAGATAAGGTAGCTGCCGAACACCATGCCCAGCACCACCAGAAGGCCAACGATAATACCCATTGAAATCCTTAACCGAAAAAACCGGCCCGCCCTGCGCGGGCGGACCGGGAATCATGTTGATCTCACTGGGTTTTATCAGAAAAAGGAAAAGAAACCGTTAAGCGTCAGTGCTGCTCGATTTTCTTAGCCTTTGAGTCAACCACCTGATTATCGGTCTTTATTTCGACAATCCGGGGCTTGCTGGCTTCCGGCACTTCACGCTTTAGTTGCAGCGTGAGCAACCCGTCTGCCAGATGCGCGCCCACCACTTTTACATGGTCGGCCAGGCTGAATTTACGCTCGAACCCGCGCGCGGCAATGCCTTTATGCAGATAGGTAGCGCCTTCAGGCTCACTTTCTTTCACCTGTCCTGAGATAACGAGGGCGTTTTCCTGGGTGACGATATTTAAATCCTGGTTGCGGAAACCCGCCACCGCCATGACGATTTTATATTCGTCATCGCTGAGCTTCACGATGTTATAGGGCGGGTAGGACAGGCTGCGCTCATCTGCCTTGAACGCGGTATCGATCAACTGCGAAAGCCGGTCGAATCCAACGGTGGAGCGGAATAAGGGCGATAAATCATAGGCGTTCATAATATCCTCCAAAAAGCGATATCACTGGTTACACAGGCCCGAAATGGCACCTGCATAGAAGGATATGGAGGGGGAATACGGCTTATCAAGGGTGAAAAAACTTTGTCATCCTCGGCGATGCGAAGCATCGACCGGGGACCCATCTATCGACTGGAGCAAGCGGAGAAATGGATCCCCGGACGACCCTGCGGGCCGCCGAGGACGACATGACTATGCCCCCTACCCCGCCAGCAGCGCCAGCAGGAGAATGGCGACGATGTTGGCGATTTTAATCATCGGGTTTACTGCCGGGCCTGCGGTATCCTTGTAGGGATCGCCCACCGTATCGCCGGTGACGGCTGCCTTGTGGGCATCCGATCCTTTGCCTCCGTGATGGCCTTCTTCAATGTATTTCTTCGCATTGTCCCATGCGCCGCCGCCTGCAGTCATGGAAATGGCGACGAACAGGCCAGTGACGATAATGCCAAGCAACATCGCACCCACTGCGGCAAACGCCTGTGCCTGCCCGGCGATGCTATTTACCACCCAGTAAAGCACCACCGGCATCAGTACCGGCAGCAGCGAAGGCACGATCATCTCGCGGATGGCGGCGCGGGTCAGCATATCCACCGCCTTACCGTAATCGGGCTTGGCGGTGCCGGCCATGATGCCGGGGATTTCCTTGAACTGACGGCGCACTTCCACCACCACCGCCCCGGCGGCGCGGCCCACCGCCATCATACCGAACGCTCCGAAGAGGTAGGGCAGCAAGCCGCCCATGAACAGGCCGATCACCACGAAGGGGTCGCTCAGTTCAAAGCGCACGTTCAGGTCCGGAAAGTAATGCTTTAAGTCTTCCGTATAGGCGGCAAACAGCACCAGCGACGCCAGCGCCGCCGAACCGATGGCGTAGCCTTTGGTCACGGCTTTCGTGGTATTGCCCACCGCATCCAGCGCGTCCGTCGTCTCACGCACGTCAGGCGGCAACTCGGACATTTCGGCGATGCCGCCGGCATTGTCAGTCACCGGACCGTAAGCATCCAGCGCCACCACGATCCCCGCCAGCGCCAGCATGCTGGTGGCGGCAATGGCGATGCCGAACAGACCGCATTCCAGATAGGCATAGATAATACCGCCGCAGATCACTACCGCCGGCAGGGCCGTGGCTTCCATGGAAACCGCCAGCCCCTGAATCACGTTGGTGCCGTGACCGGTGGTGGAGGCCTGCGCCACGCTCTGCACGGGACGGAATTTGGTGGAGGTGTAATATTCGGTGATCCAGACCAGAAGCCCCGTTACTACCAGTCCGGCCAGCGCGCAGTTATCGATGCCC
>CAYPEF010000040.1:12971-17078 GCA_964409675.1 uncultured Rickettsiales bacterium
GTGAATTCCGGGTGGAAGCCCAGCAGCTGATAGGTGACGAAGGCGATGGCGAACACCGAGAAAAACACCGTTGCGCCGAAGCCTTTATAGAGCGCGCGCATGATATGGCGGCCCTTGCCTAGCTTGACAAAGAACGTGCCCGCAATCGAGGCCAGAATGCAGCTGCCGCCCACTGCCAGGGGATAAAGCATCATCTGTTGCTGTATTTCGCCGGTGAAGTAAATCGCCGCCAGCAGCATGGTGGCAACAATGGTCACCACATAGGTTTCGAACAGATCCGCCGCCATCCCGGCGCAGTCGCCCACATTATCGCCCACATTATCGGCAATCACCGCCGGGTTGCGTGGATCATCCTCGGGAATGCCCGCTTCCACCTTGCCCACCAGATCAGCGCCCACATCCGCGCCCTTGGTGAAGATACCGCCGCCAAGGCGCGCGAAAATGGAAATCAGCGATGCGCCGAAGCTTAAGCCCACCAGCGCCTCAAGCACCTTGCGCGGCTCGATGATGCCCTGCGCCTGCAAATTACTTAAGAACATATAATAGCCGGTAATGCCGATCAGGCCCAGCCCAACCACCAGCATGCCCGTGACCGCACCCGACTGGAAGGCGATGCTAAGCGCCTTCTGCATGCCGGTGCGCGCCGCTTCCGCCGTGCGCACATTGGCGCGCACGGAAATATTCATGCCGATATAGCCGGCAATCCCCGACAGCACCGCACCGATCAGGAAGCCCGCGCCGACATATACCCCCAGTCTCCAGGTCAGCAGCAGGCAGATCACCACCCCTACTGAACCGATGGTAAGGTACTGGCGGTTGAGATAGGCCCGCGCGCCTTCCTGCACCGCGCCGGCGATGCTGACCATGCGCTCATTGCCCGCGGGGGCTTTCATGATATGCCGGATCGTCACCACTCCGTACAGGAGGGAGGCCACGCCGCAAAGTAAAATCCAGATCAGGGGAGAAAGCATACACGAACCTTTATGTTATAGTGGTGGAACAAAGGCTGTATTATCGACTCGCCATTCATGCCAGAGATGACAGGTTGGAGCAAGTTATTCAAAGTTAAACGAGTAATATTAACCAATAACTATTTATTTCAATATATTAACCAAACATATAAAATCAAATAATTTCACTGATGAAATATTGCTGTAACAATCCTGAACTATAGTAGAAACTAGGGTTGTGTATTGAAATTTCAGAAGGTCGACGTGGATTTATACCGGTTCTCCCATCCTTCGCATATTGATGAGGTCAGCGTAGTTACGCCGGAAGACGGCTCTCAACGCGCCTATCTGCATGCAGCCAATAAGGTGGAGCCGGTAAAACTGGACGATATCAAGGAAAAGCTGGTCTTAAATGGCTGGCAATGCATTCCAGCCTCGTTTGAGGGCAAGCCAACGCTGGAAGTTCGCGGGTTCAAGAATGCCAGTGAGCTTCTGGATACGCTGCAGCAATATGAATGCACCTCCGGGAAGGCGCAGAAACAATCTCCTCCGCCGGAGCCAAAGAAATCTCTCTGGCAACGCTTTACCGACAACACGCTGCAAAAAAGCGGCTATCTGTATCTGGTAGGCGATGCCGCTTACATGACATACGGGTACAAAGGCGCGCGCAAGCTGGACGTGCTGGCGGGCGTTTTCTATCTGCTTGGCAGCACTTCGCTGATGCTGTTCGGCAAGAATGATAAGGCGGATCTGCAGATTCATGATCTGTCGAAGGAGATGCTCAAGCACACGCTGAATGCAAACGCGCCCGCCAGCTGTTCGCTGGCCACCATTACGCAGGACCATAATAAGGGCATGCTGGACCAGGCCAATGAGTTCATGCGGCGCTACCCGTCCGAGATGATGAACAGTGCGTTCGGCCTGGCTGGCATGTGTATCGCCGCGTCGGCCATGCGCCATAATGTGCTTACCGAACCACATTCAGGCCACAGTCGATTCAAGCATAAAATGGAAGGCTGGCTGGATGTGGGGCTTGGCAGCATGACTACCATCTCGGGCGCCATTTCCACACTCGTGAAAGAAAAGAAGCGCGACCCGGATGAGCCAAAGCATACCGGCATACAGGGCATTATGGAATGGATTCAGGAAAAGCCCCTGCGCGTTGCCGGGTATGGCTATATTGCCAGCACGCTCTGCCATGCCGGAAGCACCACCATTGCCATGCTGGAAGCGAAGAAAAACGGCGACCAGCAGAAGCTGCAATCGGTGCCGTTCCGCGCCGCGTTCGTGGGCGCTAGCCTGATTGCCGAATTTCTGATGAGCATTTCATCCAAAGGCCATGGTGAAGGTGTTACCAGCGATGCAAGCGTGGAAGACAGCATGGTCAATATTGCCGCCGAGCTAATTCTAAAGCAGCCCAAGGAATTACAGGAAGCACAGATGCATCATATGCTGAATTTCCTGGAACATCCTTCCGTGCTAGCGGAAAAGCGTGCGGTGGTGGAGCAAAAACTGCGCGAACAGATGGCGGCGCTTCAGAACAATCCCTGGCTCTGCATGCATAATAGATCACCACAGCTTTCAGAAGGCATTACCATCCCGGCGCTTGCGCAAACCCAGCGTGAAGCACCGCTTGCAAACTGGCAGCAAAAAGTAAAGCTACCTGAAAACGCCATGGCAACGGCTTCTCTATAATATAGAGCTTACCATTGCATTTCATTCATTACATACAATGGGGCGGGCGTATCTGCGCGTGCCCGCCAATTCCCTTGTAAAATACCGCCAGTGACCAACACGCTATCAATTGACGCATTGTTCGCACCCAGTATATCCGTGTATAGCCCATCTCCCACCGCAAGAATCCGTGCTTTCGCCACCGGCTCCAGCATAGTGATCGCCAGTTGGTAAACCGCCGGGTAGGGTTTACCGAACCAAGTTACCTTGCCGCCCATCGCCTCATACTGCTTGGCGATCACCCCGGCGCAAGGGTAGCGCTCGCCGGTGATTTTCACCACCTCCATGTCCGGGTTCAGGCAGAGCATCGGCAAGCCGCGCGTGTGCGCCGCCTGCAGCAGGCGGGTGAAGTCATGCAATGTCTGCTCCTCGGTGCCGAAGCCGGCGTTGAGCAGGAAATCCGCCGTCTCAGGTGTGTCCACGCGGGTGAAGGGCAGGCCGTTCAGCACATCGGCGTCGCGCTCGGGGCCGATGAAGCAGTAGGTGCGCCCGGGCTTTACCTCCCCTGCCGCCAGCGCGCGGTAGGCGGCTTCACCGGAGGAAAGCGCGCCTTCGTATAAATCACGCTCTACCCCCAGCATATCCAGTACCGCCACCACTTTCGGCAGGCGGCGCGGCGCGTTCGAGAGGAACACCACGCGCTTTCCTTCCGCTTTCAGCGCCTGCAGGCAGGCCTTGGCCTGCGGATACAGGGCCGAGCCGTCATGGATGACGCCCCAGAGGTCGAGCAGGAGGGCATCGTAATCGGCGATGATGTCGGAGAGACGGGAAAGGCGCTGCGGGGTCATTGATAAAAACACATGTAATTTTAGAGCGTATGATTATAGTGAAAAGTTGTTACTCACAGAAAGTTGCTCTCTTACATGCACTCGCTTCTGATTGCCAGCCATAATCCGGGCAAAATCCGCGAAATCGCGGAGCTTTTGCAGTCGCTCGGCATTGCAGTGCGCTCCGCCGCCGAGTTGGGGCTGCCCGAGCCGGAGGAAACCGGGGCCACCTTCGCCGAAAACGCCGCCCTGAAAGCGCATGCCGCCGCAAAAGCAGCCAACCTGCCCGCACTCGCGGATGATTCGGGCATGGGCATTCCGGCGCTTCAGGGTGCGCCCGGTATTTATTCCGCCCGCTGGGCGGGTCCGGGCAAGGATTTCTCCATTGCCTTCGCCCGCATCGAGCGTGAATTGCAGGCGCTCGGGCTGGATGCGCGCGCGCAGGCCATCCCGGCCTATTTCATCTGCACTCTCTGCCTTGCCTGGCCGCAAGGGAAGGAGATGAGTTTTGAAGGAAGGGTGGACGGCACCCTCACCTTCCCGCCGCGCGGCGAAAAAGGCTTCGGCTATGATCCCATCTTTACGCCCGAAAGCCGCAGCGTCACCTTCGCCGAAATGCCGCCCGCTGAAAAACACGCCATCAGCCACCGCGCCCG
>CAYPEF010000041.1:0-16970 GCA_964409675.1 uncultured Rickettsiales bacterium
GATGTTCCAGATGACGTTTGGTATCATTACCTGCGCGCTGATTTTTGGTTCTATCGCTACCCGTATTAAATTTTCGGCAGCCATTGCTTTTATCGCCATCTGGTTCACGCTGGTGTATGTACCCATCGCCCATTGGGTGTGGGGTCCTAAAGGCCTGCTCGGTGGTTTGGGTGTTGCAGATTACAAAGGCCTTCTCGGGTTCGGCGCAACGCTCGACTTTGCAGGCGGCACGGTGGTGCATATCAACGCCGGCATCGCCGGCCTGGTGGCGGCGCTGGTGCTGGGAGCGCACAAAAATTTCGGCACGCCGGATGAGGCGCCTAAGTATAATATTGTGTTCAGTGTGATCGGCGCATCGCTGCTGTGGGTGGGCTGGTTCGGCTTCAATGCCGGGTCGGCGGTGAAGTCCAACGGCGCGGCGGGCATGGCTATGCTGGTGACGCATGTGGCAACCGCTATGGCGGCGCTGACCTGGATGACGATTGAATGGTCGCGCAAGGGCAAGCCAAGCGTGATTGGCATCATCTCCGGCGCCGTAGCCGGGCTGGTGGCGATTACCCCGGCCTCCGGCTTTGTCGATCTAAGCGGAGCGCTGGTCATCGGCTTCTGCGCCGGCTTCTTCTGCTACTTAGGCGTGCAGGTGAAGCACAAATTCCGCTTCGACGACTCGCTGGACGTGTTCGGCGTGCACTGCATCGGCGGTATCGTCGGCGCGCTGCTCACCGGCCTGCTGGCGGTGGAAGCGGTTGGCGGCAAGGCGGGCAGTGTCACCCAGTTCCTCGCCCAGTGCGAAGGCGTGGTGGTGACGATCCTCTATAGCGGCATCGCTTCCTTCGTCATCCTGAAGGCGATTGACGTGATCATGGGCCTGCGCGTTGACGCGCGGACCGAAGAGGAAGGCCTCGACATGGTCATCCACGGCGAAGCGGTACATACCTGATCGCAGCTGGATAAACTAAAAAAGCCCCGGTTTTAGCGAACCGGGGCTTTTTTACATGTAATCTCTCAGCATTATATTTGCATTTTTTTGTCATGCCCGCGCAGGCGGGCATCCACCGCCCCGCGTCTGCGGTGCAAGAAGGACTGGATTACCGTTTTCGCTGGAATGACATGCTTGATGACCTTAATGCTTGCAGTGAAGGCCTTCATCATCAGCATCCCGGATATTAGTATGCTGCCATATGGCATCCAGTTGTCGGGTCGCAAGTTGAATGTGGCGCGGTGGGAAAAAATATGCTGTAAGGGTGGCGGAAAGGTAAGCGATGAACCTGCATAAATACGCGAAACCCGGGAATTTCCTGCGCATCTCGTTGCCGCTTGCGCGTTGGTCGGCTGTGCTGGCGGGGCTGTTGCTGGTGCCGGGGCTGGTGCTGGCGCTGAAGCTATCGCCGGCGGATTATCAGCAAGGCGAGGGGGTGCGCATCATGTATGTGCATGTGCCGGCAGCGTGGATGTCGATGATGGTTTATAGCTGCATGGCAGTAAGCAGCGCCATGTATCTCATCTGGAAGCACCCGCTGGCCGATATTGCAGCGCGGGCGAGCGCGCCGGTGGGGGCGGCGTTTACCTTCATCTGCCTGTTCACCGGTTCGCTCTGGGGTAAGCCGATGTGGGGCGCATGGTGGGTGTGGGATGCGCGGCTGACCTCGGTGCTGGTGCTGTTCTTTCTTTATGTGGGATATATCGTGCTCTGCGATACGCTCGATGAATCCGAGCGCATGCGCAAGGCCTGCGCCGTGCTGGCGCTGATCGGGTTCGCCAACCTGCCGATTATCAAATTTTCCGTGGAATGGTGGAACACATTGCACCAGCCCGCGAGCCTCATCCGCAGCGGCGGTGCATCCATCCATGATCCGCTGATGCTGGCGGCGCTCTTTTGCATGGGCCTGAGCTTTACCTGCCTCTTCATCAGCCTGCTGGCCGTGCGCATGCGCACGGATTTGCTGAACCTGAAAATCCAGCGTTTGCAGTGGCAGGCATAACCATTTCCCCTCTCCCTTGAGGGGAGAGGGTTGCATTTGCTTGAATCGCTTTAGCAATTAGCAAATGCTGGGTGACAGCGGCTGCGGCTCAATCGACAGGCCTTTCACCCCCATCAAGATTCGCTAAGCACTAAAGTGCTAAGCGAATCTATCCTCCCCCCCTTCAGGGGGAGGGAAAACGGAGGTTGCAAGTTTTGGCGGGGGGATTATATTCCGGCGGTAACCTTAATTCATAAATGGAAGACCATGACCTTCGTCGTTACCGATGCCTGCGTGAAATGCAAATATACCGATTGCGTGGAAGTCTGCCCGGTGGATTGTTTTTATGAGGGCGAGAACATGCTGGTGATCAACCCCGATGAATGCATCGACTGCGGGGTGTGCGAGCCGGAATGCCCGGTGGAGGCGATCCGTCCTGAGTCGGATGACTTACTGAAATGGGTGGAAGTGGCGCGCGCCCATGCACCCAACTGGCCGAACCTGACGGTAAAAAAACCGGAACTGCCGGACGCGGAAGAGTTCAAGGGCAAGGAAGGCAAGTTCGAGCAATTTTTCAGTGACAAGCCCGGAACGGGGAATCCTTAAACACCGATGCCTGCGCTCTGGCCGCGCGCCATGCCGGTGACAGCGGGGGTAATAGGTGCTTTGAAGTCACCCAAATTATCGACGGAAACAACCTGCATATTTTGTACGGTATTGATGGATGTAGCAGAAGTAGCCGCAGCAAAATTCGTTTGAATTTCCTTTACCATATCCAGCGCAGTGCCGGGGAGCGAAACGGCAATATTTTGTGCCTGTGCGATGGATTCCTGCTTAGTAGGTAGAGTGGGGGTAACTGCGGGACTTGCAGCAGGTGAAAATCCTGGGTCATAACCGCCGCCGCGGGTGCTAGCCAAGGCAACGCCGCCTGCGGATTTACTGCCACCGAATCCACCACCGAGAAGGCTGCCGAATAGGGCATCAAGCTTTTGGCCAACAAACTCGACGGCTGCATTGCCAAGTTCATTAATGCGCTCAACTATAGCGGCTTGTATAGGGAGTGGATCTTCAACGGCCATGCGCTATTCCATATTTCTTTCAGTCTATTATATTGGAAATATATGTCACTTTGATGACAGCTTTTCTTATTTCTGCACCTCCCCCAGCACTTGCGCCACGTGCCCGTCCACTTTCACCTTATTCCACACACGCTTAATCACCCCGTCCGGGCCAATCAGGAGGGTGGTGCGGTCGATGCCCATGTATTTTTTGCCGTACATGCTTTTTTCTACCCAGACGCCGTAATCTTCGCAGGTCTTGCCGGTTTCATCGGAGGCTAAGGTAAAGGGAAGGCAGTATTTTTCCTTGAATTTCTCGTGGCTTTTCACGGAATCCTTGGAAATGCCGATGATGGCGGTGTTGGCGGCGGTGAATTCGGCCATATGGTCGCGGAAATCCTTGGCTTCGATGGTGCAGCCAGGGGTGTCGTCCTTGGGGTAGAAATAGACCACCACGTTTTTGCCCTTGAGGGCGGAGAGGCTGATGCTGCCGCCGCCGTCCACGGCCAGGGTGAAATCCGGGGCTTTATCGCCGGCGGCGAGGGAGGGGGAGGCGCTGGGGGCGGTGGATGCGGGCATGGCTTATACCTTCGGTTGAGTTAGGATTCCCCGCGCTGCTTGGAATGGCAAGGGAGAATCAGGCAATCCATTGCTTATAGGCTTTTTCCACCCGGCTTTCAACCGTGCGCAGCTGATCTTCCAGCTGCGTAAATGTTTCGCAGTGCAGGGTTTTGGCGAGCAGGGTTTTGAGGCCGGGCAGGGCGGTGTCGGGGTTGAAATCGCCGGGGGCGCTCAGGCGCAGCATGTTGAACAGCTGCACCAGGAAGCGGTTATCGTTGGCAAGTGAATTATCCGGCAGCAGACCGAGGGCTTGCGCCGCTTCCAGAATATCGGCGCTGCTGCGCTTGAGTAATTTGGGCTGCTGCGCGGCGTGGCGAAGCAGCAGGAATTGGGCGATGAAATCTACATCCATCAGCCCGCCGCGCGCGTATTTAATGTCCCAATGGTTCGCTGCGGGAAATTCTTTGGCCGTGCGCTCGCGCATGTCCTGCGCATCGGCGGCGAGTTTTTGCGCGTCGCGCGGAGTGCTGAGGACGGATTGGATGAAGCGGTCCACTTCCGGGATCAGGCTTGCGTCACCTACGCAGACACGGCCTTTGGTGAGCGCCATGAATTCGAAGGTCCAGGCGAGTTCGGTGAAGTAATGGCGCATGGCCTGGAAGCTGACGGCCAGCAACCCCTGCTTGCCGGAAGGGCGCAGGCGCGTATCCACCTCATAGAGCAATCCTTCCTTGCTGAGTGAAGTGATGGCCGAAAGCAGGCGCTGGCTGAAGCGGTTGTAATAGACGCTGGCGGAATAGGGCTTTTCGCCGTCGGAGAGGCGGTCGAAATCGGGTACGTCGTAAATGAATACCAAATCAAGATCGGAGCCGAAGGTAACTTCGCGGCTGCCGAGCTTGCCCAACGCCAGAATGCAGAAGCGGCTGCCTTCGATGCGCCCATAAGTGCGGCTGAATTCTTCCTGCACGATGGCAAGCGTGTGCGCCAGTATCACGTCGGCAAGATCGGAGAGGAAGGGGCCGCTCGCTTCGGCGGTTATCATGCCGCGCAGCAGCTGCACGCCCGCCTGGAACTGTTTTTCGTTTTTGAAGCGGCGCAGCATGTCGAGCTTTTCTTCCAGATGCGCGGCCACTTCTAGCATGCGCTCCAGTTGGGTGCTTAAGCTTGGCTTGTCCGGCAGGGGGTCGTAAAACCCGGCATAAAGCACGCCTTCGATCAGGTCGGGGTGGCGGCTTAAGGTTTCAGCGAGCATGGGGGCGCTGCCCATGATGTCGGCGATCAGCTTGAGCAGGCCGGTATTGGCGGTGAAGAGGGAAAACAGCTGCACGCCGGCGGGCAGGTGGCGCAGAAATTCATCGAACTTGATAAACGCCGCATCCGGGTTGGCGGTTTCAGCGAGGTGCTTGAGCAGGGCGGGCATGAGTTCGGTGAGCAGCTCGCGCGCGCGCTTGGTGCGGGTGCAGCGGCGCGAGCCGTGATGCCAGCCCATCACCGTGTCCGAGACTGCTTCGGGGTGTTTATAGCCAAGACGGGTGAGAGTGCTGATGGTGCCGGGGTCGTGGTTGGTGCCGGTGAAGACAAGGTTTCCTTCATCGCCCAGCGTGTCGGCGGTGCGGAAGGAGGAGGCGAAGATGGTATGCACGGCGTGCAGGTGCGAGGTGAGCAGGTCGCCGAAGGAAGCGATGTCGTCGAAGCCCATGAAACGGGCGATGTGCAGGATGCCTGATTCCTGCTCGGGCAGGGAGTGGGTCTGCTGGTCTTCCACCATTTGCAGGCGGTGCTCCAGTGTGCGCAGGAACACGTAAGCTTCAGTAAGGCTGCGGCGCTTATTCTCATCGATCAGGCCGAGTTCGCACAGGCGGTTGAGCGTCTCGCAGGTGCCGCGCAGGCGAAGCGCCGGCTCGCGTCCGCCCCAGATCAGCTGGTGCACCTGCACGTAGAACTCAATCTCGCGGATACCGCCGAGGCCGAGCTTGATGTTGTGGCCGGGCACGCTGATTTCCGCGCCCAGGCGGTGGTCCATCTGGCGCTTGATGGAGTGGATGTCATTGATGGCGGCGAAATCGAGGTGCCTTCGCCACATGAAAGGGATGAGCTGGCGCATGAATTCCTGCCCTGCCTCGCGGTCGCCGGTGATCTGGCGGGCCTTGATCATGGCGGCGCGCTCCCAGTTCTGGCCGACGCTCTCGTAATAATACAGCGCGGCGGTGACGGTGACGGCGGGCGGGGTGGACGCCGGGTCCGGGCGCAGGCGAAGGTCGGTGCGGAAGACATAGCCGTCTTTCGTGCGCTCCTGCAGGAGCATTACCAGATCATGGCTCAGGCGGTTCATGAATTTCTGTTCGCTGAGGCGGCCCGGGTAGGCGATGCGTTCCTTTTCGTAAAAAATAATTAAGTCAATATCGCTGGAATAATTCAGCTCATATGCCCCGAGCTTGCCCATGCCGAGGATGATGATGCCGCTGGCCTGCAAGGGATGTTCCGGGATTGGCAGTATAATGTCGCCGCGTCTATGCGCGGATATGAGCAGTAGGGTTAACGAGAGTTCCACGCAGAGATCGGCGAATTCGCTTAAGCATTGCGTGACCTGCGGCAGGCTCCACCAGCCCGCAATGTCGGCGCAGGCGGCGAGCAAAGCCATGCGGCCCTTGGCAAGGCGCAGCAGGCGCATGAAGGCAGCCTGATCGTCAGTGGCGGCGGCTTGCGCGCGCAGCCGCGTCATCTCGGACTGCGCAGTTGCATCCGCGCCGAGGGTTGCGCATTGCTTCAGGATATCGGGGTGCTGTATCAGCAGGCGGGAAAGATAGGGTGAAAAGCGGAATACGGTATGCAGGGCACTGGAGGAGGCATCCGCAGCGGCGGTAAGCATCCAGCTTCGCAGATCGGCGGAAGCCTGTTTTTCCGCGCATTCGCGCCACTGTGCGAGCCAGGCGGGCCCGGGTTCGCCCAAAGGGATGATATTCGGAGATTCCTGCATGATTTGCGTTGCTAATTAACCAATAGTTAGAGATCTCTATAGCATGATACACTCACGCTCACTACTCTCTATTCTACTCCCCATGAGGCATGCTTGCTGCGATCATTGATACGATTTTTTCTGGGCGCCGTGCTGGGGCTGGCGCTGGTGGCGCTGCTGATGCTGAACGTGTTTCTGGCGTGGATCGCCACCGGCCCGCGCTCGATTGACAAGGCCATTCCCTATCTGGAGCGGGAAATCGGCAAGCTGGACGCCGGGCAGAGCATCAAGGTGGAAAACGGTTACCTGCTCTGGGATGGCTGGCAGAATCCCATTGGCATTAAGCTCAGAAACGTGAAGGTTTATACGTCGGAAGGGCAGCTGTTCGCCAAATTCCCGGAAATCTCGCTCGGGCTGGATATACCGGCGTTGCTGGTCGGGCAGCTGATTCCCAATTCCATTACGCTGGGCTCTCCCATCGTGAGCCTTTACCAGCATGCGGACGGCAGCATTACTTTCGGGGTGCAGGGGGCGGAAGTGCAGGAGCCGGATGCGGCGTCGGTCAAGGTGGAGAGCTGGAGCGAGATGTTCACCCGGCTTACCGGCACCGCCACGGCGCGGGGGCTGAAGCACATCGTCATCAAGGATGCAAGCGTCAGCATTGGCAATGAGCGTAGCGGCATTCTCACCCGGGTAGAGCATGTGCGGGCGGATTTCACGCACCGCTGGGGGAATCTGGATATCACCTTTTCCGCGCGCATCCCGCAGAAGGAGCGCACCGGCATCGTGGCTGGGCAGGTGCATTCGCCCGACGATGCGGACAGTTTCATCGCCAAGCTGCAATTCTCCGGCGTGCAGCCGGGGGATTTCGGCGGGCTGTTCGCGAGTTCCGAGGTTAGCGCGCTGCAATTCCCGCTTTCGGGGTGGATTAACGGCAATATTGCCAAGAATGGCCTGCCGAAGCAGGCGCAATTTGAGCTGCGCGCCGAGAAGGGGCGCATTGAAAGCGATACCTTCGAGGGCGGGCTTTCGTTAGCCAGTGCGACCGTTGAAGGCGTGATAACCGGGGTAACGAGGGTCAGCGTCACTAACGCTGCCATTGATCTGGGCGGCCCGGTGCTAAGCGCCAATGGCGCGGCGGACTGGGGCGGCGAGGGGTTGGCGGTGGCGGCGAAGGCGTCGCTGCGCAATCTGCCGGTGAATGAGATAAAGCGCGTGTGGCCTAAAACCCTTTCGCCCATGTCACGCGAATGGGTAACGCAGAATATCAACAACGGCATGGTGCAGGAAGCTTCCGTGGAGGTGAATGCGCAGCCCGGCGAGCTGGCGCAGCCGCACCTGCCTGATGAGGTGATACGCGGGCAGGTGGCGTTCAACGGAGCGAGCGTTCAGTATAAGCCCGAGCACCCGCAAGTGACAAATGTCTCAGGCGTTGTGCATGTTAATGCCAACGCCATGCAGGTGGATATTTCAGGCGCGCATTTCATGACTGGCAGCATACTCCAGCAAGGCAGGCTTTCGATTGCCGATCTGAATGCCGATAACCCGAAAATCGAGATTCACGGCACGGTAAGCGCCCCCGCTTCGGATGTGGCGCGGTTTCTGTCTTTGCCTGACATGCAGCACGCGCAGCGACTCAATATTCGCCCCGAAGATACCAAAGGCAGCGTGAACGGGGAAATGACGCTGGGTTTCCTGTTCTTCGCGCCGCGCGATGAAAAAGGGCATATCAAGGATGAGGAGTTGGTGCAGTATGACATCAAGGGCGATGTCAGCGGGGTGACGCTGCCAGGGTTCATGAAAAAATTCGATATCGCTGATGCCACCGGCAAGGTGGAGGTGGATAACCGGCATATCCGCTTTTCCGGCAAGGCGGGGGTGAATCAGGCGGCAAGTGAAGGGGAAGTGCGCTACCTATTCACGCCGGATGAAAACGGGCTTGATACCTTCATCAACGCCGCAGCCGTTGCCCCGGCGATAATGCTTAAAGAATACGGCTACCCGGAAAAAATCGTCACCGACGGGCCGGTGAAGGTGAATGCGGATGTGCGGCTGGGGCATAGCGTGGAACTGATCGACGCACGACTGGATCTGACACAGGCCATGATGCAACTGGACCTGCTCAACTGGCGCAAGGAAGCCGGAAAGCCGGCGCAGGCGGATGTGCGGGTGGAGACCAAGGGCGAGCGCACCACAATACCGGCCTTTGCTTTTACCTCCGAAAATGAACACGCGGAAGGAAGCGCGGAAATGCTGCGCGTCGGCGATCTACAGCGGTTGCAGATGAGCGCCCTTAAGCTTGGCGCGAATGACCTGGTGCTGGAATATATCCCCACGGAAAAGGGATTCTCCCTGCATGCCGAAGGCGAATCGGCCGACCTGACGCCGTTCATGGAGGACAAGGAAGGCGGCGATTTTTCCTTCGAGCATATGCCGGTGATCGATACCGAAATGAAAGTTCGGCGGGTAATCATGGCTGAAGATCGTTACGTTACCGATGTCAGCGGGCGTATTCAATGCGAGGAGCGCTTTTGCCCGAATGTGGAACTGAGCGGCAAGGCCGGGAATGCGCCATTTAGCTACAGCATCAGGCGAAACGGAAACGGGCGCATGCTGGAGGCGCGGGCGGAAGATGCCGGCGCGTTCCTGCGCAATTTCAATTTATTCGACGGTATTCAGGGCGGGCAGCTGCGCCTGAGCGGAACCTATGATGACACCAGGCCGTCGCGCCCGCTGAAAGGAATGTTTAGCATCAGCGAACATACTATCAGCGATGCGCCGGCGCTGGCAAAGGTACTGACGCTGGCATCGCTTACCGGTTTCGTGGATACGTTGCAAGGCAAGGGTATTACCTTCGTGAAGCTCTTCGTGCCCTATACCCTGGAAAATGATGTGATTACCCTGCTCGATGCGCGCAGCTACGGCCCCGCCATGGGGCTGACCGCGGAAGGTACCATTCGCTTTCCCGGCAAGAAGCTGGACCTGAAAGGTACGATAGTGCCGTCTTACACGCTGAACAGTTTTTTTAGCAAGGTGCCGCTGATCGGTGAAATTCTTACCGGTGGGAAGGGGGAGGGCATCATCGCCGCCCGCTACAGCATCAGCGGCACGCCGGAAGAGCCGGATGTCAGTGTCAATCCGCTTTCCATACTCACACCCGGCTTCCTGCGCCACGTGTTCGACATATTCGATGCGCCCGAGAATAAGCAATAACCGCTACCCCGTTCCGACGTTATCCCCGCACATGGCCGGGATAACTATGCTTAATTGATTTGCGAGAATATGCGCGCATGCTTTTCCATGAGCGCGGTGCTGCGCGTTATGGCGTTGCTTTATTTTCCGCCGCGCACCATCAGGCACTGGCGCTTCTGCGCGGAGAGGGCGGCGCAGGCTTGCTTGGCGTCTTCCGCCGAAAGACCGGTAAGCCGGGCCATGGTGAGCTTCTTGCCGCGGTGGGTAATCGGTTTATAAAGCGCTTTTGAGCCTTTCAGCGCATCTTGCGCAATCTGTCGCGCGGATGCTACGGCTTCTCGGGCGTTCTCGCTTTGTGGGAACATGCCAACTTGGATGCTCCAGTTGCGCAGCTTTGCCGCAGCCCGCTGTGAAGTTACCGCAGGCGCTGCGACGGGCTTTTCCTCCAGCCTTTCCGTAACCTGCGTTGCAGGCGCCTGCTCCTGCGCTACTTCTTCCGTTTCCGCCGGCTCTTCCACCGGCTGCGCCGGCTTAACCGCAAGGGCGGGCACAGGTTTGGTTTTTGCCTGCCCCTGCGCAAGCTGGATGAAGGTGCGGTCTAGCATGCTCATCATCTCCTGGTCGCGCCCGGCACCGGTGCGCCCGCCCATGATAACCCCCACCAGCGATGTATTGCCGCGCTTGACAGAGGTGACGAGGTTGAAACCAGATGCATTGATAAACCCCGTCTTCACCCCGTCCGCGCCGGGATAGCGCCCGAGCAGGCGGTTATGCCCTTCATAAGTGCGACCCTGGAAGGAAAAGCGCGTATGACTAAAATAAGGGTAATATTCTGGAAAATCACGCCGCAGGGCGATAGCGAGCTTGGCCAGATCGACGGCGGTTGTGATTTGCCGCGCGTCCGGCAGGCCGGAAGGGTTATGAAAAGTGGTATTGCGCATGCCGAGCTGACGCGCCTTGTTATTCATCATTATCGCGAAATTGAACTGCGTTTCGCCCAGCGCTTCGGCAATGGCCATGGCTACGTCGTTGGCGGAGCGAACAATCAGCGCGTCGATAGCGGTTTGCACCGGGATACGATCCCCGGGCAGGAGGTTTATGTTTGTTTGCGGCTGCGCGGCGGCTTTGACGGAAATGGGGATCGTGCTATCCATGCGCCAGCGGCCGCTTTTGAGCGCCTCGAAGGTGAGGTACAGCGTCATCATCTTGGTGAGCGAGGCAGGGTGGCGGATGCCGTTGGAGTTTTTCTCGTATAATACATTACCGGTTCTGGCATCCACTACCAGCGCGGCAAAACGGGCGTCGTTGGTGAAAGATGACGTGTCCCTTTGCACCTTCTGTGCACTTGATCGCTTTTTGGAGGTGCTTTTTTTTGCGGTTTTCTTTTTTGCAGGCTTGGCCTTCTGCGCGCTTTGCGCGTAAGCGTCCGAGACGCCGAAGGGGGCGACCGGAAGGCTGCTGGATGATACAAAAAAGAACAGGCAGGCGAAGAAAAGGCGGAGGAAAGATTTCATCGGTGCGCTTCAGGAGTGATAATGATCCGATAGCACGCAATAGAGCATTGTGCAACACGCCTTGCAATCGCAATTTAGTTGTACATTCTTCGCGAGTGCAACTTGACATACGCTATGCGCAGTTTTATATGTAAGTGCAAATATGTTGCAGTGCACACTTGATCGTTTTTCAACTATTTTTATTGCGCGCAACCATGATTAACCCGCTCACGCTGTAAGGAGCATTTATGACCACTACGACCAAGAAACCATCCTCCGGTTCTCCCGCTTCTGCGAAAACCGCTTCCAACGCAACCGCCGCCGCAAGCCGCGCCGCAAAAACTGCATTTAACGCGGTGGAATCCACCCGCTCTTCAGCCGAGAACGTAGTAAAAATCGGCAGCAACGCAGTAAAAGACCTGATTGCTTCCGGCAGCAGCGAAGTGCAGCGCGCGCATGAGAAAATGTATGAAATGAGCCGTGAAAGCGCTAACAACGTCGCCCGCTCCGCCGACATGATGACCAAGGCGATGTATGAAGTGATCAATATCTACCGCGACAATGTGGAAGCCTGCCTGGAGTGCAGCAGCACTATGACCGGCCTTGCCAAGTCGCTCGGCCAGGAAGCTTCCGATTATATCAATAAGTCATTCTCCGATCAGGTGGAGCTGTCCAAGGAAGCTTTCAGCTGCCGCACATTTAATGACATGATCGAGCTGCAGAATAAGGTCATGAAGCAATCGATGGACAATTATTTCGGCGAATGCATGAAAATGTATAATATGATGTTCGAATGCGCCACCGAAGCGCTGGAGCCGATCAACCAGCGCGTCTCCGACGCCACCGAGCAGGTCAGCCGCCTGATCGCCGCGTAAAAAAACACAGCCTTGTATTATAAAGCCCCGCTGATAATTTCAGCGGGGCTTTTTTTTAAAATGAAATATTATATATTCAGGATGTTTAATCAGAGTATCTTTCATCTGAGATATTAGGACATTAACCATTTATTAAATTTTGTGCTTCACTGTTGCTTCAGCGTCCTGTATGGCGAGATGAATGGAACCGCCTGTCATATCAGGTGCCTGCGTATAGAATGAATACACGGTTCAACCATAACCAGGGATGCGATTATGTCTCACACGGAACCCTCGCTTTCGGTAGATTCTCCTTCCGCAAATAATTTTTTTGGCAATAAAGACGTAAACTGGTGGATACTGCTTGGAGTGGCGGTACTGGCGGTGCCTGGATTTGCCATCATGATGATCACGTTGATTCAGCCAAGCGGTATAGGCGTGGCGATTATTTTCATGGCTTCCTGTTGGCTGTGCACCTATGCAGGATTGCGCATAATGGAAAATCCGCGCATTGCCATTCCCTATCTGCTGGAGAAAATGACGCTGACGGAAGAGGAACGGCAGCAATATATAGCCGCCATCAGCGAAAGCGAGCGCTCCTATGCCGGGTGGAAGCAGGAATATGAACATTGCCACGATGCCTTTATGGGGCTCTCGCGCCAGCCTGCCTGGGATTATATGGACCAGCTGGCGGCGGCTTTGAGTGAGGTAAAGCATTCGCTGTCGCAAAGCAGCGCCGTTGCGCCTGAAGCGCTTAAGAAGCTGAATGCATGGATGGTGAGCTCCAAACCGGCGGTAATGGAGAGCTACTTGCAGGCACTTGCCGCTGCATATGCCTATGCGCGCTCGTCGATGCAGGAATCAGGACGCAATATCGACACGCTCTACCCCGGACTGGAAAAAGGCGATCTGAGCCGCTTCGAGCGTGCACCGCACCTGCTGAAGAATACCGGCCGCAAGCTGTTGATCGATATTCGCAGCAAATACCCCTTCGTAGCGGCGCAGTTAAACCATATGGCTGCACCGGATCGCGATACGCCCATGTTTTCAGTGCCAGTGCGAAAAAAAGGGTAAGCGGCATTGCATATAAATTTAAAGCCCCGGCTTAGCCGGGGCTTTTTTACATATGCATTCTTGAAAGTGCTACTGAATCCCTATTTCAGTGGGGATGCGGCGGTAGCGCTCTTTCCATAACGACGCCGTCTGATAATATGCAATCGCGTTGGAAATCAACGATGTGTCGCGTACCTTCTCCAGGGATTCTTCCGGCCAGCTAAATTGCTCCACTTTTCGTTTGGGAGCGAGGATGGTGAGCTGTTTATTTTTCACCAGCGCTACTTTCTGATAATTGCTGATGAAGGTGTGCGGCACTTCATCCACATCGCTCAGCAGGTCTTCCCCGTAGAATTTGGTGTAGTAGTTGAAATTGAGCATCCCCAGTAATGTGGGGCCTACATCGATCTGGCTCATCAAATGTTCATAGCGCTGTGGTGCGATGAAACCCGGCGCGTAAAAGATAATTGGGATATGATAGCGCACCGGGTCCAGTTCGCTCTTTCCGCCGGCACCTGCCGTATGATCGGCCACAAAAATAAATACCGTGTCCTTAAACCAGGGTTTTGCGCTCGCC
The DNA here is from genome assembly GCA_964409675.1 of uncultured Rickettsiales bacterium. Classification (GTDB taxonomy): domain Bacteria; phylum Pseudomonadota; class Alphaproteobacteria; order Rickettsiales; family SXRF01; genus CAYMDD01. The sequence goes on from CAYPEF010000041.1 coordinate 13,706, forward strand.
CATTCAATCAGCTTGCCGATGCTATAATCGGCATATTTCACCCCGCCCAGGCGGTTTGAATGTGAGGGAACATCAATCCTGCCATCCGGATAGGTGAAGGGGCGATGGTTAGAGGTGGTCATGACCAAGTGCATAAAGGGTCTGCCGGCGGCATAAGACGCATCCGCTTCGCGCACGGCACGGGCGAACATGTCCTCATCGCAGATGCCCCATACATTGGCGAACTGTATTTCACTGGCGTCCATGGCGTTGCGGTCCAGCACGGAAAACCCGTTGGCGGAGAAAAATGCGTTCATGTTATCGAAATAGCCGTAGCCGCCGTAGATGAAGCGCGTATCGTATCCGCGGTCCTTAAAGATAAAGCCCAGCGAGAACAGATTTTCGTTATCCGGGCGGCGCAGGATAGACTGGCCGGGTGTCGGGGGGATGGAGAGGGTAAGCGCCTCCAGGCCGCGCACCGTGCGCGTGCCGGTGGCATAAGCATCGGTGAAAAATAGCCCTTGCCCGGCAAGCCGGTCCAGATTGGGCGTGAGGTTCTCTTTATTGCCGAATATTCCCATATAGTCGGCGCTCATCGACTCCATGGTAATCAGCATGACATTCTTATGCCGCTCAGGCCCTGATGCGCTGACCTGCCGCGTGAGATCGGATGCGTTTGGGCTGACAAAACGGCTGTTTTTCTCTGTCAGTAGCGCGCGTACTGCCTGATCGGCGGTTGATTCGTCTTCAGTGGCATAGAAACGGTCATAGTCGATTTCATTATGCCAGAATGCGTAAAAGAGGTTGTAAATGCCGTTAGCCGCCGCTTCGCTTGCCAGTGTATTACGGCGGAAATACGATTGCTCAATAGATCCGGCGCCATAAAGCGCAGCGCATGCCAGCCCGGCATATGCTGCGGAAATCAGGCGCTGCCTGAAAAGGACCGGTCTGTTGAGGCGCAGGGGTTGCAGGCGGAGGCTAAGCCAGGTCATCAGCAACGCCATCACCATAACCAGCAGTAGCAGCCAGTAAACCGGATAGGATTCCATTATATTGCCGATGACTTCCTGCGTATAAACCAGATAATCCACGGCGATAAAGTTGAAGCGAGTGTTGAATTCCGTCCAGAAAATATGCTCGGACAGGGCATCGAACAGCAGCACATAGCAAAAAGCAAAGCGCATTGCTTGGTCAAGCATGCGGTCTAACCGCGTATCTTGGCGGCGTGCCGGGAGCAGGAAATGATATAGCGCCAGCGGCAGCATCAGGAAGGAGGCAGTGATGCAGTCAAACCACGCGCCGCGCAGCATCACCCCGGCATATTCGCTGAAAAGAAAATCCGCCGACCATGCCGCACGCACCAGCAGCGTTAGGCGCAGGATGGTTTCAATCAGAAAAAAAAGGCAGAGATAGGGTAGCGCACGTTTGATAAGCATTTGAGCCCCCTTAAGACTTCACTGTAATATTATGTAATGCTATTCTATATATGTCCTTTTAATAAGGCCTACAATTGAAATATATGTGGTTTTGATGATAAAAAGACGTCATCAAAGCATCTGTATTTCCAGTGGATTATCGTTCCTTTAAGCCGAGCGAATTTCCTGAAGGAAATTTTTGACCTGCAAATCAAGCATTTCTGCCTGACGGGATAATTCCGTTGCCGCATACAGTACCTGCGACGACGCTTCCTCGGCGCGCTGGGAGGTGGTGCCGACTTCGCTTAAATTGCGGTCGATCCGGTCGGCGGATTCCGTCACCGCTTGCATGTTGCGCGATATCTCGTTGGTGGTAGCGGATTGCTGCTCCACGGCCGCCGCAATCAGCGTACTATTGGAGCTCACTTCCTGCACGGCGCCGTTGAGCGACTGAATGACCCCGCCGATAGAGGCCGTGGAGTCGCACATATCTTCGATCACGGCGCGAATCTGCTCTAATTGTTTATTCGTCTGCACGGAGAGATTTTTCACTTCATTGGCAACCACGGCAAACCCTTTTCCGGCATCGCCGGCGCGAGCGGATTCGATGGTTGCATTCAGCGCCAGCAGGCCGATCTGGCTGGAGATATCGGAGATCATGTCGAGCACGCTTTTGACATTCGCTGCGGCTTCGGAGAGCGCTCTGGCTTGCCGGTCCGCATCCGCCGTCTGTTGCGAGGTAGTGGTGACCGCCTGGTTGGAGCGGTGAACCTGCGCAGAAATTTCCTTAACCGATGCAGACATTTCCTCTAGCGCTGCCGCGACTGATTGGATATTTGCCGATGCGCTGCGCACCGCCGTGGATGCATCCTTGGTGCTGCTAGTGGTGGTTTTTACTTCTCGTGTCAACCCGTCTGCGGTCTGTGATAATTCCGTTGCCGCTGCGGCAACGGAATTGACGATTCCCTGTACGCTGGATTCGAACTTACCGGCAAGTTCAGTCATCATTGTTCTGCGTTCCTGCTGCGCGTGTCGTTCCTGTTCCTGCTTCGCTTGCGCGGATTTATGTACCTGCAAAGCGTTTTCCTTGAAAACTTCCACGCTTTTCGCCATCGCGCCTATTTCGTCTGCTCGGGTTATATACGGAATAGGAAATTCCGTTTCACCGCCGACGATTTTGCGCATGGCATCAATCATCCGCGATTGCGGCCGGAAAATAGCGGCCACAATATAATAAGCCATGAAGCAGGCAATCAGAATGCTGGCGGCGGAAAGAATATGGATCTGCAGCCTTGCCGTTTGCGATGTCTCGCGCTGTTTTACAGCGAGCATTTCTTTGATTTTCTCGTTTTCCTCTCCGTAAACTTCCTGGCTCTTCTCAAGCATTCTGAACTGCTGCATGAATGGTTGAATATTCTGCTCGATGACGTCTGCATTCATGCCCGCTGCCGCAATACTCTTGGCCAGCTTCTTATATTCCGCGAACTGGCTGACAATACCCGCAAACATATCCCGGATAGCGGGTGACATTTCCGTTTGCTGCGCGTCCGCGAGGGCGCTATCGAGTGTTTCTAGATGCTCCTGAAGGTTGCCGTTTGCTTCCGTGTGTAAAGCGTTGTCCTCGCGCAATGCGGCGAGCTGAATTTTTAGAATATCAGCCCTGATCGCATCATGCATCATATCCGCCTGCATCTGGCTGATTTGCTGCGCATTACTGTTTTTTACTTTATCCCTAATCGAGGCGATTGCATTGAGATCCATTTCGGTAAGGAAGGCCGTGCTTACTACAGTGGCAATCATCAATGAGCTGATAAAGATGAACTTGGTCTTTAAATTCATGTGCTATAACCTTGCGACTTATATTTAAAATT